>JBILPX010000362.1:0-3082 GCA_044373565.1 Roseomonas sp. | reverse complement strand
CGGCAAGGGGTTGATCGTGTTTTCCGCCTGCTCCCACACCGGGATTGTGAATGTGCTGCATGCGGCGCGGCGGCGCTTTCCTGATGTGCCGCTTTATGCCGCGATGGGTGGGTTTCATCTTTCCGGCATCAATGAACGCGTGATCCCTGAGACGGTGCGCGATTTGGGCGGCTTTGGCCTGACCTATCTCTTCCCCGCGCATTGCACAGGCTGGCGCGCGGTGAATGCGCTGGAACGCGAATATGGGGAAGCGATGGTGGTGCCGGCGGCCGTCGGCAAGACCTTCACCTTGGCTGCCTGAGGCATCATGATCCTGGCCCTTCAGGCATTGCCGCTGCTGTTGTTGATCGGCCTGTTGTTTTCCGGGCGCGTGGCGGCATTGCCGGCGGTGCTGGCTGCGTTAGTCGCTGCCATTCCCGCGGCGTTTGTATCACTCCCCAGCGATATCGCCCGGCCTGGATTTCTTGGAGAACAGATGCTGCGCGGCGCCTATCTGGCGCTGCAGCCCATGGGCGTGGTGCTGGCGGGGTTGTTGTTCCATTCTGCGGTTTCGGAAGCTGAAGCAAGCAAGGACGCTCAAGCCGCAACACCGCGCCGCATTTTTGTCGCAACCCTGCTGGCAGGCTGTTTCCTGGAAAGTGTGACGGGTTTTGGCGTGGGCGCGGTTTTCGCGTTGGCCAGCCTGCGCGTCATGGGGATTATCGGCGCGCCTGCGGGGGCAATGGCGCTGCTGGCCTTGTGCCTGATCCCTTGGGGCGGGCTTGGTCCTGGGTCATTGCTCGGCGCAGCGCTGATCGGCCTGCCCGCGCAAGATGTGATGCGCATCACCGCGCTGCCCAACGCGCTTTGGCTTTTGCTGCTGGGGCCGGTGCTGTGGCGTCTTTGCGCGGCGGCGGGGCTTGCGGTGCCGCGGGCGGAAAAGCTTGCGCAAATGGGCTATCTGCTGGCGGCGGCGCTGCTGCTGGTTTCCTGCCATTGGCTGCTGCCCTTTGAGGTGATTGGCGTTATCGCGACCGGTCTGCCGTTGATCTTTGCCTTGTGGCGGCTTGATCCGCCGCAGGATGGCGCCACCTGGCGTCGCGCCTTATGGCGGCTGGCGCCCTATGCCTTTCTCACGCTGGCACTTTTGCTGGCGCGCGCCGTGCCGAACCCGCCGGCCTGGCGGCCTTTTGCGGATTTGCCGGCCTTTCCCATCACTCATGTTTCGTTGGTGCTGGGCGTGGTTGCGCTATTGCTGCTGGCGCGGCGGGTTGGCCCCATGGCCCTGGCGCAAGGGGCGATCAAGCGCGGCATTCGGCCCGCGATGATCATGCTGCTTTACGTGCTGCTGGCGCGTTGGATGGGCGAAAGCGGCGCCACTGCTGCGCTCGCGCGGGAAGCGGCAGCAGCGCTTGGACCACTGGCGCCTTATGCAGTGCCGCCGCTGGGCCTGATGGCGGGCATCGTGACAGGCACCAATGTTGGTTCCAATGCGGCGCTGATGCCGGTGCAATACAAGCTTGGTCTGGCGGCGGGTTTGCCACCCGTGCTGGCGCCGGGGGTGCATAACTTCATCGGCGCGGCGGGGGCTGGCATGTCCTTCGCCGTCACCGGCATGATTTGCGGCTTGCTGGCCGATGGCACCAAGCCCGTCCAGCTTTGGCGGTTGTTATGGCCATCCCTTGCCGCGGTGCTGCTACTGGGCTGGGCGGCGATGGCGTTTCTGCGTTAAAGCATTTTCAAGCCAAGTGGTTTCACTTGGCGGCTCGGAAAATGCGATCAAACAAAAACTTAGAGCGTCTCCTGTGAACGAAGGTGAACGGGAAACGTTCTAAGAGCTTGCATCCGGCGCCAAGGCCGCACAGTTTGGTTGTAAGAAACTTCAGGGAGGTTTTACCATGTTGCACTTTACCCGCCGCGCCGCCTTGGCGCTTTCCGCTGGCATTCTTGCCGCGCCGGCCGTTCATGCCCAGGGCGCATTTCCAAACAAGCCGATGCGCATCATCGTGCCCTATCCGCCAGGTGGCGTGACCGACATCATGGGGCGTCTGATTGCCGAGCCCATGGCGCGGCAACTTGGGCATCCCATTGTTGTCGAAAATCGCGCCGGCGCCGGCGGCAATATCGGCGCCATGGCCGCCGCCCAGGCGGAACCCGATGGGTATACCCTGTTCCTCGGCACCATGGCGACGCAGGGGGTGAACCCGATCCTGTATCCCGATCCGCGCTTTGACCCTCGCAAGGCTTTCGTGGGTGTAGGCATGATGGCGGATATGCCCAATGTCATGACCTGCCTGCCACGCCGCTACAATCCGGCCAATGCGCGTGAAGCCATTGCCCGCGCCAAGGCCGAAAAAGGCAAGATGCTGTTTGGCACCGTGGGCAATGGGTCTTCCGCGCATCTTTCCCTGGTGATGCTGGAAAAACTGGCGGGCGTTGATTTTGTGCATGTGCCCTATCGCGGCTCAGCCCCGGCGATCGCTGCATTGCTCGCGGGTGATCTGGACCTGCTGTTTGACGCTTCCGCCACCTCCGCGCCGCATATCCTGCAAGGGTCGATCAAGGGCCTGGCCCTCACCATGGATCGGCGCATCGGCAGCCTGCCCAATACGCCCACGCTGCAGGAAGAAGGTGTCGTCGGGTATCATTTGAGCGTCTGGAACGGCGTGTTCACGCAATCGCGCGTGCCGGCGCCAATCCTGGCGCGCTTGCAGGACGCCTTCCACAAGGCGATGGACGCCACGCTTCTGAATAAACTCAAGGCCAATCACACCGAACCCTTGCTTATTCCGTCGAAGGAATTGCAGCACTGGCTGGATCGTGATGCGGAACGCTGGGGCCAGGTGGCGCGCGATAGCGGCATCAAGATTGATTGATCTGGTAGCACACTAATGAGCCTCGGCACGCCGGAAGCTTTGCGTCTCCTCCGGCGTGATGCCGTGCTGAAGCGCGTGATCCGCCAGGTGGGGCCGTTTACGCTGAAGCCGGTGCAGCGCCAGCCCTATGAGGCTTTGGTGCGCGCCATTGCGCACCAACAGGTCCATGGCCGCGCGGCGGAAGCCATTCTTGGCCGTTTCATCGCGCTTTGCCCTGAGGCTGGCTT
>JBILPX010000361.1:0-3090 GCA_044373565.1 Roseomonas sp. | reverse complement strand
TCAACCGGCGGGGCTTTCCACTGCCAAGGCGCAGATGCTGAAAGTTGCTGAAAACCTGCCTGATGCCTTCGTGATTACGCATCAGAATGGCGTGGTGATTTCCGCCAATGGCGCCTTTCTTGATCTGGTCGAACTTGGTTCGGAAGAACAGGTGCGCGGCGAATCGCTGGAACGCTGGCTGGGTGGGCAGGGCATCGAAATTGAAGTGCTGCTCTCCAACCTCCGCAATCGCGGTACCGTCAGGCTTTACAATACCACGCTGCGTGGTGCGATGGGCGCGCGGGTGGAGGTAGAAATTTCCGCCGTCACGGTGACGCATGCCGGGCAAGAAGTGTTCGGCTTTGCGATTCGCGATATTGGTGCGCGCGTCGCGGAACCACGCCAGGCCGGCGCGCATGCTACGCGATCCGTCGAACAGCTCACGGAATTGATTGGGCGCGTGCCGCTCAAGGATCTCGTGCGCGATGCGACGGATGCGATTGAGCGCCTGTGCATTGAAGCCGCCTTGCAGCTTTCGGGCGATAATCGCGCTTCGGCGGCTGAAATGCTCGGGCTTAGCCGGCAGAGTCTTTACGTGAAGTTGCATCGCTATGGGCTTGGCGATCTCGGCGCCGATAGCGCCGAGCAAGGGTGAGATAGCGCGATGGCGGCACCCGTTGCATCAGCGGCGACCGCCCCTGCCCCGCGGCTGAAGCCATCCGCGGTTCTGGAATTATTAAAGCCCATCACCTGGTTCCCGCCCATGTGGGCCTTTGGCTGCGGCGTTGCTTCCGCCCATGGTGGATTTGCCGAGCATTGGCCTTTGGCGCTGCTGGGCGTGATCCTGGCCGGGCCATTGGTATGCGCCATGAGTCAGGCGGCGAATGATTGGTATGACCGCCATGTGGACGCCATTAATGAACCGAATCGCCCTATTCCATCTGGGCGCATTCCGGGGCGCTGGGGTTTGTACATTGCGCTGTCCTGGACGCTGCTTTCGCTGCTGGCGGCGGTGCCGCTGGGTGCTTGGGGTTTTGGTGCAACCATCATCGCCATTGCGCTCGCCTGGGCCTATAGCGCGCCGCCACTTCGGCTGAAGGCCAATGGCTGGTGGGGCAATCTGGCTTGTGGCTTGGCCTATGAAACCCTGCCTTGGGTGACGGCAGCGGCCATCATGTCGGGCGGTGCGCCGGATTGGCGCGTACTGCTGGTGGCGTTGCTTTACGGCCTTGGCGCGCATGGCATCATGACGCTGAATGATTTCAAGGCGATTGAAGGTGATCGCCGCATGGGCGTGCTTTCTTTGCCCGTGCAATTGGGTGCGGAGCGTGCCGGGCTGGTCGCCTGCATTTTCATGGCGGCACCGCAATTACTGGTGGTGGCGCTTCTCGCGGCTTGGGATGCGCCCTGGCACGCCGCGGCAGTCGCGGTTTCGCTGCTGGTCCAACTTGGCCTGATGAGGCGGATGCTGCGCGACCCGCGCGGGCTAGCGCCCTGGTATAATGGCACAGGCGTTCTGCTTTACGTGATTGGCATGCTGATCAGCGCCTTTGCGCTGGCCGCTTTGACAGGTGGCGCAGCATGAACCCCGCATCGCTCGGCTGGCTTGGCATTATCCGTTTGGGTTTAGTGCAAACGGCACTTGGCGCAATTGTGGTGCTGACAACCTCCGCGCTCAATCGCGTGATGGTGGTGGAACTTGCCTTGCCCGCGACTCTGCCGGGGCTGCTGGTTGGGCTGCATTACGCGCTGCAAATGCTGCGCCCGCGTATGGGTTATGGGTCCGATATGGGCGGGCGACGCACGCCTTGGATCATTGGCGGCATGGCTGTGCTGGCCTTGGGCGGTGTTTTGGCGGCGGCCGGCACGGCACTGATGGCGGAATCGCTTTGGGCCGGCATTGCACTTGCCGTATTGGCGTTTTTGCTGATTGGCGCTGGCGTTGGCGCGGCCGGCACGTCTTTGTTGGTGCTACTCGCTTCGCGCACCGCGCCTCCACGTCGCGCCGCTGCCGCATCACTGGTTTGGATCATGATGATCGCGGGCTTTGTGATCACCACTGCTATTGCCGGGCGGTTGCTTGATCCCTATTCGCCCATGCGGCTGATTGCCGTCGCTGCCGGTGTTTCCGCCATTGCCTTCACGCTGGCCATTCTCGCCGTTTGGGGCATGGAAGGCCCGCGCAACGCGCGCCCGGAAGCAGGCGATGCAGCGAAGCCACCTTTCCGTCAGGCTTTGCGCGAGGTTTGGGCGGAACCCGAAGCGCGGCGCTTCACCATTTTCATCTTCGTTTCCATGCTCGCTTATAGCGCTCAGGATCTGATCCTAGAGCCTTTCGCCGGTGCGGTTTTTGGCCGGACCTTGGGCGAGACCACGAGCATTTCATCGCTGCAACATGCGGGCGTTCTGGTTGGCATGATTGCCATTGCGCTGATTGGCAGCCTGCGCGGCGGGCGCTGGGCGGGCACGCTCCGTTTCTGGACCATCGCGGGGTGTCTTGCCACGGCGGTAATGATGCTCGCCCTTTCCGTCGCCGGGCAATTTGGCGCGGCCTGGCCACTCAAGACCAGCTTCTTCGCGCTTGGTCTCGCGAATGGTGTTTTCGCTGCCGCTGCGATTGCTTCCATGATGCAAATGGTCGCGCGCGGGCATGAATCGCGCGAAGGCACGCGCATGGGGCTTTGGGGCGCGGCGCAGGCCGTGGCCTTTGGGCTTGGTGGGCTTGCCGGTGCGGCTGCGGTGGATGTGGCGCGGCTGGTACTTGGCCAGGCGGAAGGCGCTTATGCCGTGGTCTTCGTCATTGATGCCGCGCTGTTCATTGCCTCGGCCATGCTGGCCGCGCGCATTAATCGTCCAAAAATCAGCAAGACCGGCGGCTTCGGCCCAATGGTACCGGCAAGATAGAGGGAAATGGCGATGCAAACATATGATGTGATCGTTGTGGGCGGTGGGCCTTCCGGCGCCACTGCAGCCGATGACCTGGCGCGCCGGGGGCGTAGTGTTTTGCTGTTGGATCGCGCAGGGCGCATAAAACCCTGCGGTGGCGCTATTCCGCCGCGCCTCATTCGCGATTTCGCCATTCCGGATGAATTAATAGTTGCGAAGATCAAT
>JBILPX010000089.1:0-10064 GCA_044373565.1 Roseomonas sp. | reverse complement strand
AGTCCCGCCGCAAGGCGGGCCGGAATATTGCGGTTATTCGCATGTACTGAAGCCAGTGTTGCGGGCTCGGGAACTGCGCGGTCCAAGGTACGATGCTCATGATAGACTCGCCTCCCAATGCCTCCTCCCGGGCTGTGCCACCTCGGCAAAGTTTTCCGCCAAAATTAGGATGGCGGATGTGGTGCGGCATGGCGGGGCTTGGATTGGGGGCTGGCTTAACTTGGCTCGCGGTGAATTGGTCGCACGCCGAGCTTGGCCTTCTCAGCCTAGTTGTGGTTTTTGGGAGCCTCTTCTTGCTCGGCCTAGCCCTGATGCGTCGCCTCAGCACGCGTTTCCGGCGGAACTAGTAGCCCGTTGACAAACTAGCCGTCGCCTGGGTCTGACCCCCACGACAGGCGGTGGCAGGTGGCGGCAAATGCTCTAGTCGGGCGATTTCGCCACGATCAACGAGCTTGCGGCGGCGAAGAAAATCAATCCGGCCGCCGTAGCCCCGGTGCTGGATTCTGGCACCATCTCCGGTGAGCAACCTCCGCCCACGGCCTAGCCTTACATGACTGGGGACTTTCGGAATGATGGTTGAAAAGCACCCTTATGAGTGCTATTAAAGGCACTTCTAAGGAGGCTCATTATGGCTCATCAAATCCTTGCGGCGATCACCGCCAGCGTATCCGAGCTGAAGAAGAACCCCATGGGCACCGTCGCGGCCGGCGAAGGGTTCCCTGTTGCGATCCTCAATCGCAATGAGCCCGCCTTCTATTGCGTGCCAGCCAAAGCCTATGAGGCGATGTTGGACCGGCTTGAAGATTTGGAACTGAACGCCATCGCCGACGCGCGCGAAGGTCAGGCTGTCCATAAGGTTTCCTTGGATGACCTATGAGCTCGCCTTTTTGGACGAGGCTCTGAAGGAGTGGCGCAAGCTAGACAACGCCACACGCGAACAATTCAAAGTCAAGCTTGCTGAGCGCCTCCAAAACCCAAAGGTGCCTTCGGCACGCCTGCACGGGTCTAAGGAGCGCTACAAGATCAAACTCCGAAACGCCGGTTTCCGGCTTGTTTATCAGGTCAAGGATATGGAATTGCTGGTTTTGGTCGTTGCGGTCGGAAAACGTGAACGAAACGAAGTTTACAAGGCTGCCGAACGTCGTGGACCTTATTGAGGTGTGCTATCACGGCCAATCTTGTGCGATCAGCCATTCGTTCCTTGATAGCAGGCGCGTGCCCCGACTTAATCACGCTATGGCAATGCACGCCTTGTGATGCTGCGCGGTCAGAGGTGGAAACGCCCCTTCTGGATGAAGCCCCTCGCAAATACGGTCGCCATGAACCTTGTTTTGTGTGCAATGTTGGTTATAATGAAGACAGTCATATTTTTGGGATCCTGCCATGCCCCCTACCACCACGATGACAGTCCGCCTTAGCGGCGCCCTAAGCGAGTTCGTGGCGGCCAATGTCAGCGAGACGGGGTCCTATGAAAATATCAGCGAATACATTCGTGACCTTATCCGCCGCGACAAGGAGAGGGTGGAGCGAGAAGCTTTCGATAGACTGAAAGCTGAATTGCAGCATGCCTTTGCAGCGCCTGACGCGTCCTACCAGACGCTTTCGGCAGCCGAGGTGATCGCGCGCAATAAGGCGTGACTGAGGATGGCATCGGTCCGCGTCCAGGAGGCCGCGTCTCATCGCATCGACGAGGTCTATCGCTACACGCGGGATCGCTGGGGCGCCGAACAGGCTGATCGCTATATCACCGGCCTATTCGCGGCCTTTGAGAAAATCAGTACGCATCAGGTGCTATCGCATCCGATACCGGCGGAATTCGGTGTTGAGGGGTATTTTCTCCGGTACGAATTGCATTTCGTCTATTGGCGCCGCTTGGCCGATGGAAACATCGGCATTGTCACCATCCTGCACGAGCGCATGCATCGAATTGAGCGCTTCCGCGAGGCATTTGGATTGTGAATTGGCTCTTCACCTTGGACAAAATGCAAAAAATTCAGTTATCTATTTGGCCCTCCAGGACTTGCGGTTCGTCCTTAATGGCCACGGCGGTGATGCCCGCCGCACCGCCGCCATGGCTGCTTGAGCTTCCGTACTGAGCGGCACGGTACCCAAATCGGAAAGTTGCGCTAGCCTTACGCTCTCCCACCAGATATCACGGCCTGCCCGGCACAGACAAAGCGAGTTGACCTATGTTCGACGAATTCGGTTTTCCACGCGACGCTAACTCTGACTACGCCGCGCCCATTCTTGGAACTTTCGTATACTGCAGTCGTGCCGCCGAAGGCGTCGACGATGCCGAGGTCAGCCGCATTATCGAGTGGTCTCAGCGCCGCAATGTCGTCCGTGACATCACCGGGGTGCTGGTTTTCGGCAGCGGCGTCTTCTTCCAATGGATCGAGGGGCCGCCCACCCAGGTGGAGAAGCTGGCCGCAAGCCTTCATGGCGATTCGCGCCATCACGACATCGTCACGCTGGACCGAAGTGTTGAGAAACGCGTGCGTCTGTATCCGAATTGGGAGATGGAGCTGGTCGGAGCCGCCGACATCCGCGCGGTGCTGCAGGATGCGCTCGAGAGCGCCGAAGACGAAAGCAACATCGCGGCACTGAGGCGTATTCTCGAGCATCTGGATTCGGGTCCGGTGGATACGCTCCACCCTTCTGCCACGAAGCGGGGGGGCGCCGACAGGTAGGGTTTGCTCTACTTCGCCGATTAAAGGTACCGGTAGACAGTGGCCAGCGTTCGGATCACGCGCCGCTCGTTCGGGCGCGACCGCTGTTATCCGATCGACAACCATTTCCACGATGGTGGTGCTGGGCCTTATGTGCTTCAGGCGATTGAACCGGCGGCGCAAGGTGCGGCCCGGCTTGACGTCGTCGACTTCTGAAGGGGCAGGGCAATTATGAGTGGCGGACTTCTGGCGCTACTGGATGACGTGGCGGCGATCGCCAAGGTTGCGGCTTCGTCACTGGATGATGTTGCAGCGCAGACCGTAAAGGCTGGATCGAAAGCTGCTGGCATTGTCATTGATGATGCCGCTGTGACGCCACGCTACGTGGTCGGATTTGCCTCCGACCGCGAACTGCCGATCATCGGCAAGATCGCCTGGGGCTCGATCAAGAACAAGTTGGTTATTCTGCTGCCCGGCGCGCTGATGCTGAGCTTCTTCGCGCCATGGGCGATCACACCATTGTTGATGGCTGGCGGGCTTTTTCTGTGCTTCGAAGGCTATGAAAAGTTGCATGCGCTGATTTCGCCGCATGCGGAGGCTGGCGATCCAGCTGCCGCCCTCGACGAATCGCTCGACGCCAAAGCGCTCGAAGACCAGAAAGTCGCCAGCGCCATCCGCACCGACATGATCCTCTCAGCCGAGATCATGGCGATCACGCTCGCCCAGATCACAACACCGACGTTTCTCAACAAGGCCATGGTGCTGGCAGCCGTCGGCATCGCTGTGACCATTGCGGTCTACGGCGCTGTTGCCCTTATCGTGAAGGCTGATGACCTTGGCGTGCATTTGGCGAAAAACCGGGTGGGCATTGTTCGTGGCATAGGCCGCGGGCTGGTCACGGGTATGCCGCCCTTTCTCAAGCTGCTCAGCATCGTTGGCATGCTGGCCATGCTCTGGGTCGGCGGTGGCATCATCCTGCACGGAATGGCAGAGATGGGCTGGAAAGCGCCGGAATACGGCCTGCTCGGCTTCGCCAAGCAGCTGGGCGATTCAATCGGAGTAGCATCAGGCTTCATCGCATGGTTCATCCATGCCTCCGGCGGGGCGCTTGTGGGTGTGGTGCTCGGCTGGGTCGTGGCTACGGTGCTGACGAAGACGGGTGTGTTGAAGCATTGATGTGCTGCTGGTGGCATGTGTTTCATCATTCTTGCAGACCATGTGGAAAGTCGTGAGGGACTTCGATTTTTCGGTTGATCCGGTAGAATCGCAGCATAGGAGGCAGTGTCAGAGGAAAATCGGCTTATGTGGATGTGCCATGACTAAAAGGTGCCGTGACGCGACCACTTCGCTTGGGAAAGCACGGTCTCTGAACAACGCGCGCACAACCCGCATGTGAAGGACGGCACCACGGAGGCAGGTTTCGTCGCCTTCCGGAAGGGCGGGCTGAAATGAGCGAGACCATGCAAATCGTCTGTCCCGAGTGCGACGGGATGTTCTGTGCCTTCACGCGCATTACCCCACACTGACGAAGCGTGGCGAGTAGACGAGGCGCGCCTGCGCCACTAATGGCAGTGCGGCGGCGGCTGGATACGTCCAGGACGACGCTTGCCATACCCCCGAAATGTCCAGACTCTGAACGCCATGGCGAAACACAAGACTCAAGCAATCCGGGACGATCGCTTTATGCGGGGCCATAGCCTCGCCTGCGGCCTAATGGCGGACGCTTGGGTACGTGATGACGATGCACGCGTGCCCCCCGAGATACATGCGGCGCGGCGTGCCGGCGCCAAAATCTGAGATGGACAGCGCCAACAGCCGGGTCCTGCCCGTCGCCATCATCGGCGGCGGCCTTGCCGGTCTTCAGGCTGCGCGACTGGTGCACGAAGCGGGCGTTGGCTTCCGTATCTTCGAGGCGCGCGACCGGCTTGGCGGCCGCATCCTTTCAGCCGATGCCGCGGGACGCCCAGCGGAGGACGGTTTCGACCTCGGTCCGTCCTGGTTCTGGCCAAACATGCACCCAGCGATGGCAACCGCGTTGGCGCAACTTGGCCTCGCCGCCTTCCCACAGCACGACGAAGGCGATGTTCTCGTCGAACGCCTGCCGAGCCGCCCGCCGCAGCGCTTTGCCGGCTCTCGGCAGGAGCCTCACTCCATGCGGCTTGCAGGCGGTACGGGGGCGCTGGTGCGCGCGCTGGCCGGCGTCTTGTCTGAGGGGTCCATCCAACTCTCTTCGTGGGTCACGCAGATTGCCCTGGAGGGTGACCATGTCCGGCTGATGCTCCGGCAGGCTGACGGCGGGGATGAAAGCATCCTTGCAGCACAGGTAATTGCAGCGCTGCCGCCACGCCTGCTGGAGGCGAGTATCGCCTTCGAGCCGGCCATCGATCCCGCCATCCGGCTGCGCTGGCGCGACACGCCGACCTGGATGGCGCCGCATGCGAAGTTCGTCGCACTCTATGACCGCTCCTTTTGGCGCTCGGCCGGCCTGTCCGGCATGGCGCAGAGCGCCGTAGGCCCGATGGGCGAGATCCATGATGCGACAACCGCTTCGGGTGCGGCGGCGCTGTTCGGCTTTCTCGGCATCGACGCAGATCGGCGCGAGGCGGCGGGCACGGCGCTGCTGATCCACGCCTGCCTTGATCAACTCGTCCGGCTGTTCGGAGACGAGGCTGGACGCCCCGCGGCGACGCTGCTGATGGACTGGGCCGCCGAGGTCTTCACCGCGACCGCGGACGATCGGCGCGGCGGGGCCCACCCCGTGCCGCAGCGCGGGCCCTGGGTGAGTGGAGCATGGCGCGATCGCCTGTCGCTTGCAGGCAGCGAAACCAGCGCGAGCGATCCCGGCTACCTGGCCGGCGCGATTGACGCCGGCGCACGCGCCGCGGCGGAGGTGCTGCAGCGGATCGCCGTGCCTGACCGTGCAGCGGAGTGAGGGAGGCGAAGGCAAGCTCGCGCTTCACGGCACGCGCCGCTTCGCCACTGCCACCGACAGTGTCGCCGCCGCAAAATCGAACGTCGCGCCCGAGTTATTCCGCGCCATCCCACGCACCATGTTGTTCGACCATACGGCAGCGTCGAGCTCCTTGATGAGGGAATGCCGGCGGGGTGAGGTAAACTCCTCACACCCTCTCCAACAGCCTGAACCCCCTCGACGCCAGCGGCAAGCTGTCCCGGCTGGTGGCGGCGTCCTCGCCGGGGGGAATGCGGCTCCTCACCCCACCCGCCTTTTCACCACCTGCACATGCAGCGCCGCCGCGGGTAAATCCACCGTGGACAGGCTCACATTCCGCGCTGTCACGCGCACCTTGTCATTCGACCAGACATGGCAATCCAGCACAAAGGCAATGCTGCTGGTGTCGAGCGACGCATCCGCGAAATCCCCCCGCCGCGCACCGGGCACCGTCACATCCGCGTTCGTCGTCGCCCCGGGCGGCATGCTCGGTAGATCCCAACTGGCGGAAAACATCAGCGTCCTGCCGCCGGCTGGCAGCGCAGGGCAGCCGGACAGGATCGCCGGCGCGTCCTCGGGCAAGCCGCAAAGGCGCAGCGCTTCTAACTCGATCTGCCCGTCAAAGCCGTTGATGCCGACCTGCGCAAAGGCCACCTCTGGCCCAAAGCGCACCGTCTGGCGGCGATTAAGATCGCTCTCCTGCATCACCGCGCCAGCCTGCCAGGTTTTGGAGGTCGGCGCCCATTGCAGGGTCGTACCGGATGCCAAAGCATCGCAGCCGAGCGTCAGGAAGCCATGTATCGCCTCACGCCGAAAGTGATGTGGGGACAGTTTTCGATCCCGGCGGGATAGAGGACAACGCTGAAGAATATGATCGAATCGGCCTATCCGATATTCTGGCCGGCTGAGAAGATTTGATGCGCCCCAATCATTGATGCGGCTTGCGCAGCCTCAAGCCTTCCCGTAGCCGCCACCACCACTTGTTTTGAAGGCAACAACATCGCCCTGATGCACCAGCAGATTGGCCTTACCGCGCAATTCCTCGGAGGTCCCCGCAACCCGCCGCAGTTCGCAGTGAAAGGGCGCGCCGGCTTCTCCGCCTGCCAAGCCCCATGGCGGGATAATTCGACGCTCGAACATAGTAGTCAAAGACATTTCCTCGGCAAGCACAAGATACTCGCGCTCACTGCCTTCGCCGCCTCGGTGAGCGCCACCGCCGCCAGAGCCCCTGCGCAACGCATGGCGCAGTATGCGGATTGGAAATTCGGCCTCGATGATTTCAGCCGGCGTATTGTTGGTGTTCGTCAAATGAACGCGCGTTGCTGCGGCGCCGGCGCGATCATGCCTGGCACCTTCGCCGCCCCCGTGCGGCTCATAAAGAGTTTTCCAGCTACCATCGCGCCCCGCGCCACCGAAGATGAGCAGCCCAGCCGTGGTGGAACCACCTGCGGCAAGTCGTTCAGGAATGATGGGCGCGAAGGCACGAAAGATGGCATCCACAAGACGCTGCGAGGTTTCGTGATTGCCGCCAACCAGCGGCTTTTCAAGCGGAGGATGAAGCAAGGAACCCGGGCGCGTGATGACACGTAGTGGACGATAACAACCGCCATTCGGTTGAATTTCGGGACCGGCGATCGCCTTCATCGCGTAATAAACAGCCGCGGCCGTCACATAGGGCGTCGTATTCAATGGACCCACGACCGCATCATCCGTTGCCGAGAAATCAAACTCCGCCCGATCGTCGGCGATGGTTATGCGAACGCGCACTGCAGCGGGTGCGCCGCCAGGACCATCATCATCCAGAAAATCTTCGCCTTCAAAAACACCCGCCGGGAGAGTCTGGATCGCCCTGCGCATCGCGGCTTCGGAACGATCATGCAAGGCTGCCATGGCAGTCTCAACGGTTTCCGTGCCATGCAGATGGCACAGGGCCAGAAGCCGTTGATCAGCGGTGCGCGTTGCGGCCATTTGCGCGAGCATATCCCCTTCACGTTCGGCGGGACCGCGAACATTCTGCATAATGACACTGATCTTTTCTGAATCTGGCCCTTCAGCGGTGAAAAGTCTCAGCGGCGGTAGGCGCAGACCTTCCTGAAAACTTTCTGTCGCATTGGCCACATAAGAACCTGGCCAGCCACCACCAATATCCGCCCAATGGGCGAGACTGACAGCAAAACCAATAAGCCGACCATCAGAGAATATTGGCCGGATGGCCTTTACATCAGGCAGGTGATTGCCGCCCAGCTCCGGCAAATTGGTGAACCAGACATCGCCGGGTTTCAGCTTTTCGGGCGGGATGATTTTAAGGAACGCGCCTACCGTGAAACTCATCACGCCAAGATGCACAGGGATATCACGCCCCTGGGCCACCAATTCACCGCGCGCATCGGTCAGTGCCGATGATAGGTCGCCGGCCTCTCGCAGTAGTGGCGAACGGGCGGCCCGCATGACAACAAAGGACATTTCTTCAGCAATGCCGGTCAGGGCATGGCGCAGTACTTCCAGTTGAAAGGGGTCTATATGCGTATTCATGCCGTCTGCTCCTGCAGCAGGATATGGCCATTGCCGGTGGCGCGGGCCTCCCATCCCGGTGGAATAACAGTAGTGGACCAATCATCTTCAATAATCGCCGGTCCGCTAATGATATGCGGTGCTACCAGCGCGGCCCGTTCATAGCGCGCGGTCGGTACAGCACCCGCGGCATCGAACCAGCATGCGTCAAGCTGGAAAGGCTTGGGGGCAGCGCCGGAGGAGATCACGGTGGCAAGGGATGGCGGCCGAGGCACGCGTAGCCTGGTGCGTAGCCCCATCACTTCCCAAGCTTGCCCTGAAACAAAGCCAAATAATGCCTGATGCCGTTCAGCGAAAATCCTGCCTAGGGACGTACCATCAACTGGGCCCGTAAGCGCAACATCTACCGCATAGGATTGGCCGCGATAGCGGATCATGGCGGTCTCCTCGGTCTCGACATTATCATTGTTATCCAGAAGGCTGCGCAATTCATCCACGAGTGCGGCGCGGGCAGTTGCGAAGCCTGCACCATCAAAACCGTCACTTGCCATACGCAGTGTGCGTTGACGTGTGGCGCTGTGTTCGGCTGTAACGCAGCCAAGCGCTGAAAACGCGGATGAAGCCGCAGGTACGATCACGCGCGAAATACCATAACTGCGTGCAAGCCCAATCGCATGCATTGGCCCCATGCCTCCAAAGGCCAGCAATGTTGCGCCGCGCCCATCAACACCGCGTTCAACCGTTATCTTGTTAAGGGCGCGCGCCATGGTGGCGTCTGCTACCCGTAGGACGCCCAAAGCAAGCGCTTCGACAGAAAGATTGAGCGCAGCGGCAAGCGGCGCGAAGACGGCTCGCGCCCTTTCGGGCTGAAGCTCTATTTCAGTGCCTAAGCGCCGTTTTGGATTGAGGTATCCCAAGATGACATTAGCATCACATACCGTGGGCAATTCGCCGCCGCGCCCGTAGCTGGCCGGGCCAGGCTCAGCGCCCGCACTTTGCGGCCCGATGGAAAGGCCAGACACGCCATGCCGCACGATACTACCACCACCGGCACCGATCGACTCAATCGCGACCATGGGTTGGCGTAACGGCTGATCAGCCAGTTTGGCGTCGGCGGTGATTTCAGCCTGTCCTTCAAGGATCAGCGCCACATCGGTGGTGGTGCCGCCCATATCAAAGGAAAGAACTGACTTCTCGTTCAATTCACGCGCGATTGCCGCAGCAGCCGCAACGCCAGCGGCAGGCCCGGACAAGGCCATGAGTAAGGGGCGTTCTGCCGCGGCTTCGGGTGTTGCCATGCCGCCAGCGGAATGCATGACGCCAAGCTTCAATCCGCTCGGCAAAGTGGCACGCAATTCCGTGAGGTAAGCAGCGGCGAGCGGCATCACTGCCGCATTCAAGACGGTGGCGATCATGCGTTCATATTCGCGAGCCTCGGGATTCACCGCGTGGGATAGGGAAAGGAAAGCCACCTTCCCGCGCAGCGCCTGACCCAGTGCCAATTCATGCGACGGATTCGCATAGGAATGTAGCAATACTATCGCCACAGAAGACGCGCCGCTTGCCAAGGCACGCGCCGTTGCCGCTTCGATGGCTGCGGCACTCAACGGCTTTTGAACCGTACCGTCATGCAGCATGCGCTCTGCCAGCGGAATACGGCGCTCTCGTGGAACCAGGGGTTCCGGCTTGGGGCGGACCTCCAGCCGATAGAGATCACGCCTGCTCTGGCGGCCTATTTCGATAATATCTTCAAAGCCTTCGGTCCCAATCAGTACCACAGGTTCAAGCTTGCCTTCGACAATGGCATTGGTGACCCGCGTTGTGCCGTGGACGAGTTCGGCAATATCGCGTGGTTGGAGAGAAATCGCAGTAATCGCCGCCAGAATGCTCGCCACAGGGTCCTTGGCACGGGAAGGTACCTTGGCGCTGCGCAG
>JBILPX010000088.1:0-10085 GCA_044373565.1 Roseomonas sp. | reverse complement strand
CGGTCGGGCTCAACCTTCAGCCGGTCCACCTGGCCTGCGATCAGCCGGCCATTCACCTCACCTGCCAGGGGCGCTTCCGCCAGGCTGCCGGGGCCAAGGGCTTCGCGCATCCAACCTTGGCGCAGCAGGTCCAAAACCTCCTGCAAGGTGGCTTCCTGTTGCTCCGCCGAAAGCCCTGGCGCGCGGCGTGCCAGGAAGCGGCGCGAGAGTTCTTCCCACCCTGCCTCAGGATGCTCGGGCAGGCTTTGCAGCAGCGCATGCACCAGGCGCCCGCGCCGGAAACGCAGCCCAAGCGGGTCTTGCGCCGGGCGCGGCGCGGCGGCGGGGGTTTCCTGTTCCCCCGGCAGGGCAGAGGGGGCAAGGCTGCCGGAAGGCGCTTCCTCGGCCAGCTTTTGCCAGGCCCAGGCGGGTGGGCGTGCCTCCGCAGCAGTAGCGACGATTGGGTCTTCCAGTCGCGGCGGTGCGGTTTGGGGCATACGCAGACTGAGCAGTTTCGGTTCTGCCCCAAAACCATCTGCTGAAGCGCCGAAACCGCTAGCGTCAAAGGCGCACTCCTGAAGGCCCGGCAGGCGCCGAAATCCTTGCGCGACCAGATCATACCAGCAGCCTTCGCGTAGCTTCTGCGTGCCATTCCAGCCGCAAATGATCAGCCGATCTTCCGCGCGCGTGAGGGCGACATAAAGCAGCCGATGTTCTTCTTCCGCCTCGCGCGCCTGATCCGCCTGGCGCTGCGCGGTCAGCGCTGGTGCGTCAAACCCTTTCACCTGCGGCGCCCAAACGGGCAGCGCTTCGCCGCCATCTTCAAACCAGCGGAGCGTCTTGCGATCCTGCGCCATGCGCGTGGTGTCGGGCAGAATGACGATGGGCGCCTGCAAGCCCTTGGCGCCATGCACGGTCATGATGCGCACCACATCGCCGGCGGCTTCCGCTTCGCGCTTCACCTCGGCGCCTCCTTGGCGGAGCCAATGCACAAAGCCCTGCAGCGATGGTGGGTTGAGCTTTTCATGTTCAAGCGCGGCATTGAGCAATTCATCAAGCGGATCGCCCGCATCCGGCCCAAGCCGCGCCAGGATGCGCGCGCGCCCCGCGCGGGGATCAAGCGGGCCTGGCGCACCAAGCACATCGGCAAACAGGCCATAGGGCGTGATGAAATCAAGCTGTGCCGCTTGCGCCGCCAACCAATCCGCAACACGCCCGAAATCCGAGGCACTGCCGCGATGCGCCATCAGCGCCGCATGCAGGCTGCCCTGGCGCGGCTGCGCGAGTTCGAATAATGCATCCTCATACAGCCCGATCAGCGGGGATTTCAGCAGGGCCGCCAGATTCAAATCATCATCGGGCAGCAGCAGCCATTCCGCGAGCGCCAGCATATCCTGCACCGGCAATTGATCAGCCAGGACCATGCGATCAATGCCGCCGACAGGGATGGAAAGGTTCTTCAATTCCCGCACCAACACCGGTGCAAAAGCGCCACGCTTGCGGGCGCGCAACAGCACGAGAATATCGCCCGGGCGAATGGGGCGGCCTGCGGGCTGCGTTGCTTCCTTGCCTTGTTCCACACGCGCCGGAAGGGTTTCGTGCTTGATCATCTGCGCGATGCGCCGCGCAATGGCGGCAGCCAGGCGCGGGGCCGCGCCTTCCGCATCCACGGCTTGTTCAGGCGGCGCCCAATCGGGCGGCGGTTGCGCCTTATCCACTTGCAGGATCGGCCAAAGCTCCACGCTGCCGGCATGGCCGGCGCGGTCTGCATAATGTTGCAGTTTCGTATCGGGCGCGACACCCTCACGCGCCGGTGCTTCCGCGAAAACCGCATCCACCAGCGCAAGCACGGGTTCGGTGGAACGGAAGGAAACATCCAAAGGAACGGCGTGGAATTCCTGCTGGGCGCCGTGAACCATATTTTCGTAATGGTGCTTTTCCCGCCCGAACCCCGCCGCATCCGCGCCCTGGAAGGCATAGATGGATTGCTTCTGATCACCAACCGCGAAGATGCTGCGCTGTTCATCTCGTGCGCCCAGCCCCGCGAAGAATTCCCCGGTCAATGCGCGCACAATGGCCCATTGTTCCGGGTTCGAATCCTGCGCCTCATCCAATAGGATGTGATCCAACCCATCATCCAGCTTGAACAGCACCCAGGCGCTACCTGGATCATCCAGCAATTTGCGCGCGCCTGCGATCAAATCATCGTAATCGAGCAAGCCAGCATTTTCCTTCGCGGCTTGGTAGCGGCGCAGCACGGGTTCACCAATGGCGAAAAGCGCCATGCTGGCGGCCAGCACACGCGCGGCGGCGTGATCCTGATCCAGCATTTGTAGCCGCGCGGCTTCGTCTTCCATCAATTGCTGGATTTCGGCCTGCCTTGCGGCAGGGATGGATTTCGTCGCGAAGCTCTTGCGGATAGTGCCCTTGTCGATGATGAAAATGCCGCGCCAACACGCATAAGATTCCGCGCGCCCGGTGATATTCAACGCCAGCCATTCTGCCATGGCAGTTGCGAGTTTTTGGTCCGTGATGCTGCCGCCCTTCAGTGTCTCGGCGGCCTGACGAAGCGCGGCTTCCTTATCCGGCGCGGCGATTTCCGCGAGTATCTCCGCCGCATCCATGCGGCCTGGTGCAAGCCCAAGCTTCCGCGCCAGCGCAGCGCGCATCCCCGCCATGCCTTGGCGCTTTTGCACGGCGTCCAACAGCTTTACGCTGCCCCCGGCCATGGTGCCGATCACTTCGGAAAACTTCGTCGGCGCTTGGTATTTCGCCAAAACTGCCAGGGCCGCGCGATCCGCCCCGCCCGCCAGCAGCGCATCGCGTTCGCGCGCCAGCAGCGCCCTGCCATCCTGTTCCTGCATCACCGCAAATTGCGGCGCCAAGCCGGCTTCCAGCGGAAAGGCGCGCAGCAAGGATTGCGCGAAACCATGCAGCGTTGAAATCCGCATGCCGCCCGGCTGTTCCAGCACATCGGCGAAAAGCTGGCGCGCCGCAGCCAACCCTTCGCGCCCAGGCGCATGGCCGATCAGCTTCTCCAATATCTCTGCAAGCTTGGCATCATCCGCGACCACCCATTCGCCCAGCCGAAGTGCCAACCGCGTGGCCATTTCCGCTGCTGCGGCCTTCGTAAAAGTCAGACAAAGGATGCGCCCCGGCGGCACACCCGCCAGCAGCAACCTCAGCAACCTATCCGTCAGCAGCTTGGTTTTTCCCGAACCGGCGGAAGCCTCCACCCAGGCAGAGATCCCGGGATTGGCAGCGCGGGTTTGCGCGGCTTCGGCGCGTAGGCGAGCCTCGCTCATGTCCCGTCACCGTCGCCTGAGGCCCATTCATCCACCCGCGCCAGATGATCATAATCATCACCGGGCGTGCCGCGTGCGGGGTGGGGGCGGCTTTCAAAGGGCGCATCACCCAGCAACATGCGCTCTGCCAGCGCCCCAATCCGCGTACGCGCCAGCTCAGCATAAAGCCTGCCATCCTTAGCTGCTGCGCCAAGGTCCGTCGCATCGCCCGGTGTCTCGCCGCCGCTCAATTTCCAATAGACCAGCGCGGCGGCCTTGGCGTCTGGGCTGATTGTCGGATAGCCGCCGGCTTCCAGAATCATCGCCTCCAGCGCCAATTGCGGTGCGGCGCCTGCAGTAACCTGGGGAGCACCCGGCACCTGGCCGGTCTTGTAATCCAGGATGCGCCAGCCACCGCTGGCCAATTCATCCAGCCGATCAGCTGTGGCGACAATCTCCACATCGCCGCCGGTAAGATTCAGCGTTAGGCTACCCTTATGTTCCGTCAGGCAGCGCAGCAACCCGTTTTGCGCACGAAGTTTTTCTTCCTCGGCAATCACGAATTCGCCCATGCGCGTCATGCGCGGCCCCCAGAAAGCAAGCACACCGGGATGCACCGCTTCCTTGTTCAACGCTTCATTACAGGCCTGGTCCCACAAAGCGCGCGCTGCCTCGGCGCCCGGCCAGCCCGTACCAAGCCCGGTCGGGAAAAACCGCATGGCGTGATGCACCAGCGTGCCATATTCCCGCGCGCCGATATCTGCATCCAGATCATCAAGCGCGCGCAGGCGCAGGATGCGCGCGGCATAAAAGGCGTAAGGGTCGGCAATCAATTGCGTCGCGTCTGAAACGCTCAAGCGACGCGGGCGCACATCCATCGGCGGGCGCGGCGCCGGGCGTCCCCAGGGCGTGGCGCCTTGTTCGGGTTGATCCAAAGCCGCCGCCCAGCGCGCGGCCGCGCTGGCGGGTAGCACAATCTCGCCCTGCCCCTTCAGGAAGGTTTCCAAGCGCGTCAGCCAGCGAGTCGGCACGCTTGGCGCGCCGCCGCGTTTACGCGCGGTGGAAAGCACCAGTTCCGAAGCGCTGGCCGCGGCATGGAAGAAATCCGCAGCCACGCGGCCAATGCGCGCTTCCGGCGCTGGCAAGCCGAAACGCGCACGCATGGGCCGGCTCATCCAGGGGCCAGGTTCGGTTGCTTGCGGCCAGATGTTTTCTTCAAGCGCACCCAGAATCACACGATCAAAACTCTGCAACCGCGCTTCCAGAAGACCGAGGATGGCAATGCGCGGATGCGCCGCCGTATCACGCTGCGCGCGAAAGGGTGGCGCTATCGGCCCGGCCAGCATGGCATCAAAAGCACCAGGCCATGAAGCGGGACCGATGGGCGGCATTTCTGCCAGCGCTTCGCTGAGTGAGGCCAAATGCCGCGCCAAAGCCTCTCCTTCTTCACCAGCGTAAAGCCTTATGCCGCCAGGAAGTTCAGGCGTTGCGGCAAGCGCTTCCGCCGCCGCCAGATGCAACGCCAGAAGATCAGCGGGCGGGCGTGATGGGCTTGGCGGCAGTGCTGTGAAATCACCAAGCGCCGCCTGCAAGGCATCCACCAGCCCGACCAATGCGGTATCGCCCGCCGGCAAAGCCGCGCGCAGCGCTTCAAGCCCCGCCGCCGGACGCGGCCCGCGCAGACATTTCCTTTCCAAACCGCGTACAGCATCAAGCCAGGCGCCGCGTTCCATCCCGGCGCTGCAAAGCGGATGCTTCAACACGGCCAAAAGCGCGGCAGGCGCAAAACCATCGGCAATCATGCGCGCAATCAAGCGTAGAAACGCCGCTGCAGGCGCATCGGCCAAGGGCGCGCCGGCGCTATCATCCGCGGTGATGCCGTGGCGCGCGAGCTCCGCCGCCACGCGCCGCGCCAAATCGCGATCCGGCGTGATCAGTGCGGCGCGCTTGCCTGGTACCTCCACTGCTTCGCGCAGCAATAGCGCAATGGCAGCGGCTTCCTGCTGCGCATCGGCGGCTTGCAGCCTGGTGATGCCCGCGAGTGCGGCTTGCCAGCGCGGCGCATCGCGTTCCGCCCAAACCGCCAAGCCCTCTGCCGGGCGCAGGCTGCGCGCAAGCATCACCGCGCGATCCTCCGGCGCTGCGTGATGATCCGCACTACCCCAGGGGCGCAGCGCATTGGGCTCCACGCCCAGATCGGATAGCAATTTCAATTGCCCGGCAAAGGGATGGCTCGGCGCGCGGCGAATGGCGTCAGCCAGGCTTGGCGTGATGGGCTCTGCCATGCCCTGCAAGACCAGCGCGCCATTTGGCAGGCTGGCGATGCAGCGGAGCAAAGCAGTGGCAGCGGGGATGGTACCGCCCGCACCAATGCCGGCAGCGATGAGCTTCTCGCGCGGCGGTGCCGCTTCCAAGGCGCGGCGCTGCGCAATCAGCGCACGCACGCGCGCCAGGCCCAAATCCATCAGGCGCTGCGCTTGCAGCCATTGGTTCCAATCGCGCACCACCGCCTGCAATAGCCGTGTCGTGATCTGCCAATGCACCGCCAACTTATCCGGCACCAGGCCATCAAGCCGCGCGAGCCAGCTTGCCGCGAAATCTGTTGGGTGCGCGGTTTCAATCAGGTCAAGATCGGCTTCTTCAAAGGCTATTTCATCAAAAAGTGTCGCAAGCTCCCCGGCCAATAACCAAGCCTGCTCCGCGCCAAGCGGCCCGCCATAGCGGCGCGGAATGCCAAGCACAATGCGCGATAGCACCGCTTGCCGCGTAAGCGGAGCCACCGCCGGCGGTAGGTCAAGCAAGGCGGGCAGCGCCAATTCATCCGCTTCTTCCACCGAAAGCCCGGGCAAAGCGCGCATGCGCGGCAGCAACAGCGCGCGGCCACCGGCTGCGGTCAGAAAGGCTTCGCGCAAGGCGCGTGCGGCGCGGCGTGTTGGCAGCAGCAGCGTATAGCTGGCGAGTGCGGCGGGATCGTCGCGCGGGGTTTGCGCGAGCAATCCCTCGGCCAGCGCGGGCAGGAAGCGCTGTTCGGCAGGGATCGTGAAAACGCGCAAGGCGGGCGCTTTAGAACAACGCGCGGGTCACGCCGCTGCGCAAAACATCTTCGGCATGTTCCAGATCAGCGGGGGTGGACAAGTGAAACCACACCCCATCATGCACCAACCCATAAAGCCGCCCGGCTTCAATCGCGCGTTTCCAAAGCCTCATCAGGCTGAAGGCGCCGCTTGGTGCATCGGCAAACAACGCAGGCGAGAGGATTTGCACGCCGCCAAAAAGATAGGGCGAAACCTCGCCTTGTTCCGGCCGGCGAATGGCGCCCAAAGGATCGAGCATGAAATCGCCGCGCCCCACTTCGCCCGCGATTTGCGCGGTGCGGATCAGCAGCAAAAGCCCATCCATGCGATCAGGGTCGAAGGCTGCGGCCAGGCGCTTCAATGCGGGATGCGGGCCATCCAGCCAGAAGGCGTCTCCATTCACGACCGCAAAGGGCGCATCACCCAAAGCGGGCAAGGCGCGCGCCACACCGCCGCCGGTCTCAAGCAGGATTTCCTCGCGTTGCAGCGTGATGCGTGGCGTGCTGCGTACTACGACACAAGCCGCCACTTGATCCGCCAGCCAATGCGCATTCACCACCGCATCCGTGACACCTGCATCGCTCAAGCGATCCAGCGCGTGATCCAGAAGGCTCCGCCCCGCCAAGGGCAAAAGGGGTTTTGGCATCGCTTCCGACAAGGGGCGCATGCGTGTGCCAAGGCCGGCCGCCAGAACCATGGCGTGGGAGAGGGTGATCATGCAGGCTCCTTCGCCGCATCGGGGTTGCGGCGCAAGTGGCGCGGCAGGGCGTCATCCAACCATAAGCGCAGCGGTGCGGTGGCGGGGTGTTCCAGGGCTTCGGCCAAAAGCCGCCAGCAGCGCGGCCCGTGGATAAGGTAATGCGGCTTGTTGTCACGCCGCGCGAGCCGCACCCAAAGCGCCGCCACACGCAAATGGCGCTGCGCGGCACAGGCGGCCATGGCGGCGGTGAAGTCATCTCGCACCAGGCTGGGCCGCGCGGCGAAGTAGCGCTCAAGTGCCGCATCGCGCGCTTCCGGCGCCACATCGCGCCGCGCATCTTGCACCAATGAAACCAGATCGTAAGCCGGATGCCCAAGCCCGGCATCCTGGAAATCGAGCAAGCCCGTGCGCCGCGCGCCCGCGCGCCCATCAAGGCGCATCAGATTGGCCGGGAAGTAGTCCCGATGCACAAAACCTTGCGTATCGGCGAAGGGGGTGAGCATGGCATGCAGCGCTGCATCAAGCCCGGCACGCAGATCATCACCGGGCGCGCTGCCCATCATCGCCGGCCACCACCAATCAAGAAAGGTCGCCGCCGTTGCCCGCGCCATGGCCGCGGCATCCCAGGCGGGCAGGCCGGGCGGGGGCGCTTCATGCAGGGCGGCCAGGGTTTCGGCCGCTTCCGCATAAAGTTCGGTCGCAGGCCCGCCGCCATCCAACAACGCGGCATGGGTGGCATCGCCGAAATCCTCCAGCAGCACCAGGCCTTGATCAGGATCGGCGGCGATGATCTCGGGCGCGGAAAGCCCAAGGCCCAGTATATGCCGCGCAATGGCGATGAAGGGGCGCGTATTTTCCGGCGGTGGTGCTTCCATCAGAAGCGCCGGGCGCGGCCCGCCCAGCAGCCGCGTATAGCGCCGGGCCGAGGCATCAGAGGGCAAGGGGGCAAGCAGCGCCGCGCCAAAACCGGCGTTCTTCAAGAAGGCCATGGTCATGGGCGCAACGCCTCAAGCCTGGCATCCCAACCGCTCAGCACCACATGCCGCGCTTCTTCGGCTGTGCCGGGGGTCAGATGGATGCGGAGCGCATCTGGCGGCGCATGTGGCCCAAGCCGTTCGGGCCATTCCACCAGCACAATCCCCTCCCGCGCCTCATCCCAGCCCAATTCCACAAGCCCCGCCGGGCCAGATAGGCGATACAGGTCGAAGTGATGCGCGGCGCCAGCGGGCAGATCATAGCTTTGCACCAGGGTGAAGGTGGGGCTTGGCACTTCAAGCGCAGGGTCGCCGGTGGCGGCGCGCAGCAAGGCGCGGGCAAAGGCACTTTTTCCGGCACCGAGTGGGCCTTCCAATAGCACCGCATCACCGGGGCGGAGGAGGGGCACAAGCCGCGCCGCCAGTGCTTCCGTCGCCGCCAGATCGGGCAGATCCAAGGCAATCTCCACCGGCGCCTGATCCTCCCTTTCCGTCGAAGCTTTGACCAAAACCAAGTCTGCTCTATCACGCCTCCCTGGATTCGGGGGAGAGCCCATGCCGGCCGAGATTGAAACCGATGTCGCGATTATTGGCGCGGGCCCTGTCGGGCTTTTCGCGGTGTTTGAATGCGGCATGCTGCGCATGAAATCCGTCGTGATTGACGCGCTGGAAGCAATCGGCGGGCAATGCACGGCGCTTTATCCCGAAAAGCCGATTTTCGACATTCCCGCGCATCCGCAAATCGCCGGCGCTGACCTGATCGGCAAGCTGGAAGAACAGGCCGCGCCCTTCGCGCCGCAGTATCTTTTCGGCCGGCGCGTTGAGAGCTTGCGCCAGGAAGGCAGCACGCTCCTGCTCGGCACTTCCGCCGGTGATGTCATTCGCGCCAAGGCGGTGATCCTGGCCGCCGGTGCCGGCGCCTTCGGCCCCAATCGCCCGCCCTTGGCCGGGCTTCCGGGGTATGAGACCTCGGGCGCTGTGCGCTACATGGTGGCCAAGCGGGAAGAATTTCGCGGCAAGCGCGTGGTGATTGCGGGCGGTGGCGATTCCGCAGTGGATTGGGCGCTGTCGCTCAAGGACATTGCAGCCAAGGTGGTGGTGGTGCATCGCCGCCCAAAATTCCGCGCCGCGCCGGAGACCGCCGCGCAATTGGAAGCCGCCGCCGCACGGGGAGAGGTGGAAATGGCCATCCCCTATCAACTTCAAGGCCTGAAGGGTGATGGCGCGAAGCTGGAAGCGGTGGAATTGGCGACACTGCAAGGTGAAACCCGCGATGTGCCGGCGGATCATCTGCTGGCCTTTTTCGGCCTTTCCATGGATCTTGGCCCAATCGCCGATTGGGGCCTGGGGCTGGAACGCAGCCATGTCAGCGTGACACCTTCAACCTGCGAAACCAATATCCCCGGCGTCTATGCCATTGGCGATATCGCAACCTATCCCGGCAAGCTGAAGCTAATCCTGCAAGGATTTTCTGAAGCAGCCATGGCCGCGCATGCGATCCATCCGCGCGTTTTCCCGGATGCCGCGCTGCATTTCGAATATTCCACCAGCAAAGGCGTGCCCGGCACGGCGTGAGCATCACATGCTGAAACTGATCCGCATTTTCGCTTTTCTGCTGATCGCCATCCTTGGCGGGCTATGGGGGCTTGCCTGGTATCTGCGCGCGCCGGGGGAAGCGATGGGCGATGCCTTCCTCCGCCAATTGGCGCAATTCGGCGGGGCGGATATGCCAGCCCCTTCAGCGGGTGGCGTGCAATTGCCGCAAGGCGTGGCACTTGGCGGTGCCTTCAGCTTGCAGGATCACACCGGCCAACGCGTGACCGAACGCGCCTTCGCGGGCAAGCTTGGCCTGATCTATTTCGGCTTCACCTATTGCCCAGATGTCTGCCCTACAGAATTGGGCCTGATGGCATCGGCGCTTGATCTGCTCGGCCCCGATGCGGCGCGGTTAATACCCATGCTGATCACCATAGACCCAGCGCGCGACACGCCCGAGGCTTTGGCCGATTACGTTTCCCGCTTTCATCCGGCTTTGATCGGTTTGACCGGTACTGATGAGGAAATCGCGACCGCG
>JBILPX010000087.1:0-10096 GCA_044373565.1 Roseomonas sp. | reverse complement strand
GGAGCCACCCCCCCCATGACCGACTCCGATCGCCTTTCCAGTCCCGCCCGGCTTGAGGAGGATGGGGCTGAGGTTTCGCTCCGGCCGCAGACGCTGGATGATTTCACCGGTCAGCGTAGCTTGCGGGAGAATTTGCGCGTTTTTATTGGCGCGGCGCGGGCGCGGGCTGAGGCGATGGATCATGTTTTGTTTCATGGCCCGCCTGGCCTTGGGAAGACGACTTTGGCGCAGATTGTGGCGCGTGAATTGGGCGTTGGTTTTCGGGCGACGTCGGGGCCGGTTTTGCAGCGTGCGGGTGATTTGGCCGCGATCCTGACGAATTTGCAGCCGCGTGATGTGTTGTTCGTGGATGAGATACATCGTCTGCAACCAGTGATCGAGGAAACGCTCTATCCCGCGATGGAGGATTTCCAGCTTGATTTGATCATTGGGGAAGGCCCTGCGGCGCGCACGGTGCGGATTGATTTGCCGCCTTTCACGCTGATTGGCGCGACAACCAGGGCGGGGTTATTGGCCACACCCTTTCGGGATCGCTTCGGCATTCCCTTGCGTTTGGTGCTTTATACGCCTCAGGAATTGCTGGATATTGTCTCGCGCGGTGCGCGCAAATTGGGCTTTGATTTATCGGAAGATGGCGCGCATGAGATCGCAAGCCGTTCGCGCGGCACGCCGCGTATTGCGGGGCGTTTGTTACGGCGTGTACGTGATTTCGCGCTGATGGAAGATAAGGTCGCGGATCGCGCCATGGCCGATGCTGCGCTTCGGCGGTTGGAAGTTGATGCGCTGGGCCTTGATGCGATGGATCGGCGTTATTTGGCGCGCATTGCGGAATACCATAATGGCGGGCCGGTTGGGATTGAGACGCTTGCGGCGGCCTTGGCGGAAAGCCGGGATACGCTGGAAGAAGTTGTGGAGCCTTTTCTTATTCAAGAAGGGCTTGTCTTGCGCACGCCGCGTGGGCGGGTGCTGGGGGATCGTGGCTGGCGGCATTTGGGGCTCAGCCCGCCCGCCGGGGTGCAGCCATTGTTGGATTTGCTTGGGGATCAGGACGGATGAGCGCGCCGCATTTATGGCCGTTGCGCGTTTATTTTGAGGATACGGATGCCGGCGGTGTTGCGTATCACGCGCGCTATTTGCATTGGGCGGAACGCGGGCGGACGGAAGCCTTGCGTGCCATGGGGTTGCCACATCAGGAAATGATTGCGCGGCATGGTGTCTTCCTCGTGGTGCGGCGGCTTGAAGTGGAGTATTTCCGGCCAGCGCGACTCGACGAATCGGTGGTGGTGGAAACGCATATCCGCCGAGTGACGGGCGTGCAGGTGTGGCTGACCCAGGTGGTGCGGCGTGAGGCGGAAGCCGATGCACTCGCGGTCTTGGAAGTGCGGCTGGCTTCTGTGGGGCAGGAGGGCAGCAAGCCGGTACCCCTGCCGGAGCCTTGGCGTTCTGCCTTGCGCGCGGTGGTTGAAGCCGCGCCGGGGTGAACAAGGTTCTGCCGGGAAAAGGTCTCTTTTCCTGGGTGTAGTCGTTTTGGGTGGCTTTGGCTGCCGGCAATCGTCCCGCTGTGGGCGAAGGAGATGTGGCGTGGATCGTAACGTGACCACTCAGGCGCTTGGGCAGGCGGCCCATGACCTTTCCCTATGGGGCCTGTTTTTGCAGGCGGATTGGGTAGTCAAGGCGGTGATGATCGGGCTGCTGCTGGCCAGTATTTGGGTCTGGGCGGTGGTGTTCGAAAAAGTCGTCGCCATGCGCCGCGCCAATAAGGCGGCGGATGCGTTTGAGGATCGCTTTTGGTCAGGCGGCAGCCTGGATGAACTGTTCTCGCGCGAAGGTGAACAGCCGACGCATCCGATGGCGGCTGTATTTGGTGCGGCAATGCGCGAATGGCGCCGCAGCGCGGGTGGCCTCAGTGTGCTGGGTGGCGCCAAGGAACGCGTGGAACGCGCCATGGGGGTCACGATTGGCCGGGAAATGGAAAGGCTGGAACGCTGGATGGTTTTTCTGGCGTCGGTCGGTTCGGTCGGGCCGTTTATTGGTTTGTTCGGCACCGTCTGGGGGATCATGAATTCCTTCTCGGCCATTGCGGGGATGCAGAACACGAATTTGGCGGTGGTGGCGCCTGGTATCGCGGAAGCGCTGTTTGCCACCGCGATTGGGTTGGTGGCGGCGATCCCGGCGGTGCTGGCCTATAACAAGCTCAATACAGATTTGGCGCGCTTTGCTGCGCGGCTGGAAGGCTTTGCCACTGAATTCGGCGCCATCCTGTCGCGCCAGACGGAAGTGGCCGCCAATGATGGTGGGCCGCGCAGCCCGAACCAGGCGGCGGAATAGACCATGGCGGCTTTCCTTTCAGGCGGGCGCGCTGCGGGGCGTTCGCGGTATCGCCCGATGGCGGAAATCAATGTCACGCCGCTGGTGGATGTGATGCTGGTGCTGCTGATCATTTTCATGGTGGCCGCGCCGATGATGACGGTTGGTGTGCCGGTGGATTTGCCGAAAACCACTGCCCAGCCGCTCAATCAGGAAACGGAGCCGCTGACGATCACGGTCAATCCGGAAGGCAAGATTTTCTTGCAGGAAACGGAAGTGCCTTTGGATGGGCTGGTGCCGCGCTTGCAGGCGATCATGCGGGAACAGGCGCAAGGCGCGCCGGAGCGGCGGATTTTTGTGCGGGGCGACAAGGCCATTTCCTATGGCCGGGTGATGGAGGTGATGGGCACCATCGCCGGTGCCGGCTTCTCCCGCGTGGCGCTTTTGGCTGAGCAGCCGCAGGCGCAGCGTCCGGCGGCATCGCCCCCGGCGGGACGGCCCGCGACCCAGCCTGCGCGCCCGGCAGCGCCGCCTGCTGCGCCCAATCGCCCTGCTCAGCCGCCCCGCTGAAGGCCGGGGAAGGAGAAAGCCTTGCCCCGGGCCCAGCCCGATAAGCGCCTGAACAAATGGCTGATGGTCTCGGCGGGGCTGCATGCGGCGCTGCTGGCTATCGGGGCCTTGTTCTCGCTTTCGCGTTCCATTCCTGAACCGCAGGAACAAGGGATCGCGGTGGAGCTGGTGGCCCCTGGCCCGGCGCAGATGGCGCGCGCCGATACGCCTTCTCCGGTGCCGGCCCAAACCTCGACCCCCAACCCGGCACCGCCGACGCCCGAACCCCCGGCGCCGGAGCCGCCGCGCAATGCGCCGCCCGAGCCAACGCCACCGCCGCCACCCCCGCCGCCCGCGCCGGCAGCCGCACCAACACCCGCGCCACCAAGCCCAGCGCCACCCACCCCGCCGGCGCCAGCGCCAGCCCCAAGCCCTGAGCCTTCGCCCGCCCCGCGCGTGACACCGCAGACGCCAACGCAGCAGCCAACACCGCCGCGGCAACAGGCGGCGCAGCCGCCGCGCCCGGAACCGCCCTTGCCTTTGCCGCCGCCCCCGGTGCCACCGCCGCCTGAGCCATCGCGTCAGGCGGGCACGGGGCAGACACCGCCGGTTGCGCGTCCGCAAGAAAACAGCACCTCAGTGCAGAATACGCTGGAGCGTTTGCGCGCCCAGCAGCAGCAGGATCGCGCGCCAACAGCGCGGCCCAACCCTTCCGGCGCGCCGCGCCAAGGTGGCGGTTCGCCGACCGGGACGGCAGCGCTGACGCAGGGCGAAATACGTGGCCTCGCGGATCAGGTGGCGGAATGCTGGAATGTGGATGCCGGTATGCTGGGGCTTCAGGACATCACGGTTGAATTGCGCGTGCAGCTTGATCCGCAGGGCAATGTCCGCAATGTGGTGCCAGCGGGAAATATGCCGTCCGATCCGCGTGTCCGGTCTGTATTCGAATCGGCGCGGCGTGCTTTACTGGCGCCCGCGTGCAATCCACTGAAAGTGCCTGCGGATAAAATGCAAACCGTGATGGCTTCCACTTTTCGCTTCAGCCCACGCGGGCTGGTGCGCTGAATTCGGGATGATGGGCATGACAACTAGACGCTCCCTTCTGCTTGGTGCCGCAGGCGCGGTGACGGTCTCAGCGCTTGCGGGGGCACCGGATGCGGCCTTTGCGCAAGGTGCCGTGATTGACATCACGCGCGCGCGGACAAACCCGATCCCGATCGCCATTCCTGATTTTGCCGGCGCTGGTGAGGCGCAGCGCTTCGGGCGTGATATCGCGCGCGTCGTGCAGGCCAATTTGCGCAATTCCGGCCTGTTTCGCCCGGTGGAACGCCAAGCCTTCATTCAAACGCCTGAAAGCGCCGCGCAAACGCCGCGCTTTCCGGATTGGCGCTTGATCGGTGCGCAGGCGCTGACAACGGGGCGCGCTGATCTGCAAGGCGGCAGTTTGCGCGTAGAATTTCAGCTGTGGGATGTTCTGCCCGAAAACCGGTTACAGGGCACCGCCTTCACGACGCCTATCGCCAATTGGCGGCGCATCGCGCACCTGATTTCTGATGTCATCTATGAAAGATTGCTGGGCGAGAAAGGCTATTTTGATACGCGCATTGTCTATATCGCGGAATCCGGCCCGCGTGACCGCAGGCTGCGGCGCCTCGCCATCATGGATCAGGATGGCGAAAACAATGCCTTCCTGACCGATGGACGCGAAGCTGCCCTCACGCCGCGTTTCCATCCGGCGGCGGATCGTGTGGCCTTCATGTCCTATCAAAGCCGCGAACAGCCGCGCGTTGTCTTGTTTGATTTGAACACGCGCGGCCAGCAGGCGCTCGGCAATTTTTCAGGCATGACGCTGTCACCACGCTTCGCGCCCGATGGGCGTTCCGTGGTGCTTTCCGCCATGCGCGGCGGCGATGCCAATATCTATGCGGTTGATTTGGCGAGCCGTCGCGAAAGGCAGCTTACCAGCGGTAGTTCGCTGGATGTCAGCCCCTGCTATTCGCCCGATGGCACGCAGATTGTGTTCAATTCCGATCGCGGTGGAGACCAGCAGCTTTACGTCATGGATGCGAATGGCGGCGGCATTCGGCGCATTTCCTTTGGCCGCGGCCGCTACGCGACGCCCGTCTGGTCGCCGCGCGGTGATCTGATCGCCTTCACCCGCTTTGGTGGCGGCAACTTCTCCATAGGTGTGATGCGCCCCGATGGATCGGGCGAGCGTATTTTGTCCGAGGGTTGGAAGATGGAAGCGCCGAGCTTCGCCCCCAATGGCCGCATGCTGGTCTTTGGCCGGGAAACCCGCGCTACAGATTCGCGCGGTGGCGGCTTTTCGGCGCGTATCCACACCATAGACATTGCGGGCTTCAATGAACGGCCCCTGCCGACGCCAACGGACGCGACGGACCCGACATGGTCTCCCTTGCTGTCGTAAAGGTTTTCGCAGGTTTTGGCTTGACCCAAGCGGGTTCAGGCTTTACCGCACCGCACAAAGTTACGTTTTTCCGGAAAGGAAACCAGTCATGAACTTGAAATTCCTAGGGATTGCCAGCATCGCGCTGCTCGCAGCCTGCTCCAATACGGACTCCAGCAGCACCGGCACCGGTGCCGGTGCCGGCGCCGGCAATATCCGCCCGGGCAGCCAGGAAGATCTGGTCGCCAATGTGGGCGATCGCGTCTTCTTCGATTATGATCGCAGCAATGTCCGCGCCGATCAGCGCCCGGTGTTGCAGCGCCAGGCGGAATGGATGGGCCGCTATCCGGAAGTGCAGGTGCAGGTTGAAGGCCATGCGGATGAACGCGGCACGCGCGAATACAATTTGGCCATCGGCCAGCGCCGCGCCAATGCAACGCGGGATGTGCTGGCGGCGGGTGGCGTTAATCCTTCGCGGATTTCCACCATCTCCTATGGCAAGGATCAGCCGGCGTCACTGGGTTCGGATGAAAGCTCCTGGGCGCAGAACCGCCGCGCCGTCACGGTGGTGCGGTAAGGGAAAGGGGCGCTGCCCCGACGGCGCCGCTTGATCAGCATGTCAAACGCATCCTCTGTTTTCCGCTTGGCCGTTTTGGGTCTTGGGCTGGTGCTTGCCGCCCCTGCGCATGCCCAGGTGGAAAGCCGAGAGGGCATAGCCCTGCAAAACCAGATGCTGGATTTGCGGCGCGAGCTTGATGCGCTCCGCCGAGGCGGTGGCGCCGTGGCCGCGCCAAGCGCACCTTCGCGCGGGCCTGCCGCTTCGGGCGATTTGGTGCAGCAATTGCTGGGTCGCGTGCAGGAACTTGAAGAAGAAAACCGCCGCCTGCGCGGGCGCCTTGATGTGGCAGATAATAATGACCGGCAAGTTCGCGCCGAGATGGAAAAGCTGCGCGGCGATCTGGATTTCCGCCTACAAGCCCTGGAAAAGGGGGCTGGCCGACCGGCCGCCACGCGCCCTCCTCAGCCGGGGCCGGCGGCGCAAGCTCAGCCAGTCCCGGCCAGCCCGGCAGCCTCCAGCGCCCCCCGAACCGTTGACAAGGCCATTGCGGATGGCCGCACAGCGCTGGCGCAGCGCGATTTCCCGACCGCCGAGGCCGCCGCGCGAGAAGCCATCCGCGCCCGCCCGGGTGCCCGCGCCCAGGATGCGTCTTTGCTGCTGGGCGATGCGCTGATGGGCAAGCGGGATTTCCAGAATGCCGCGCTTGCCTATGACGAAGCCTTTAGCCGCAACCGCCAGGGCGCCCGCGCGCCAGAGGCGATGATTGGCCTTGCCAATGCCTTCCACGGCTTTGGTGCCCGGCGCGAAGCCTGTGAGACCTTGGATAATCTTCGGTCCAATTTCCCCAATCTGGCCGGGCCGCAGGCGGATCGTGCGGCTGACAGCCGCCGCCGCGCACAATGCCGGTAAGCCCCGCATGGGGATAGCCCGCTTCCTGCGCTGACCCAGCCGGTCAGTCGCGCCGAATTCGCTGCCGCCATGGCGCCGCTAGGGCCTTTTGGCGGGGCTCCTCGGCTTGCCGTGGCGGTCTCCGGCGGGCCGCATAGCCTGGCGCTTGCCCTACTGGCGCGGGATTGGGTGGCGGTGCGCGGGGGTAGCGTTTTGGCTCTGGTCGCGGATCATGGGCTGCGCCCCGAAAGCGGGGCCGAGGCTGAACATGTGGTGGCGCTTTTGGCCAAGGCTGGAATTGAAGCTGAATGCCTGCGGCTTGGCTTGCCCGGGGGCGCCAGGTTGCAGGAACGCGCGCGCATGGCCCGATTGGCGGCTCTGACCCAAGCCGCCGCATGCAATGGCTGCCCTTGGCTATTGCTTGGCCATCATCGCGGTGATCAGGCGGAAACCCTTGCGTTTCGGGCCTTGCGCGGCAGCGGCGCGGCGGGGCTTGCCGCCATGGCGCCGCTGCGCGCTGCGCCCGAGTGCCTGATCCTGCGGCCCTTGCTGGGCTTGGCGCCGGCGCGGCTTGAAGCGGTGGTGGCCGCCGTCGGGCTTTCGCCGGTGCGCGACCCTTCCAATGACAATCCGCGCTTTACCCGCATCCGGCTGCGCCAAGCTTTGGGCGACCCGGGCGGGGAAGGTGCGGGGGTTGGCGCCCTCGCCGAAGCCACACAAGCTTTCGCGCGCCGCCGCTCGCAGCAGGAAGCCGCGCTGCTGGCGCGGCTGGCGGCGGCTGCCGAAATTCGCCCAGAAGCCTATGCCTGGGTGGACCCCAAAGCGCTTGGGGCAGATGCGCTTGGGGCTGCGGCCTTGGCGCGCCTTCTTGGCCTGATTGGAGGTGCGGCCTGGCCAGTGCCCATCGAAGCCATGGCGGCGCTGATGGCGCGGGGTGGCGGCAGCCTGGCCGGTGCTTGGGTGCGCCCCGGTGCGGGCGGGCGATGGCTGGTGGTGCGCGACCCCGGCCTGATTGCCCCCGCCGAGCCCCTTCAGCCACCTTTTCTGTGGGATGGGCGCTTTCTGGTGACCGGCCCAAGCCGCCCCGGCTGGACCTGTGGCGCCTTGGGCGCAGCCGCCGCTGACTTCCGGGCGGGCACTTCAATCCCTCTGCCGGCACTACGCGCCCTGCCAGCGCTTTGGGATGAAAAGGGAAAGCTGGCGGTCCTGCCCGGGCTGATCTATGCTTCATCCGCGGAGGCGACGGCTTGGCGCATCACCTTCGCCCCGCGTGGCGGGGGGCTGCCTTTGGGCTGGCCCTAGCTTTTGCGACTGGAAGATTTCACGCGGGTCATTCAAGATGCGTGAAGCCTCACTATGTATGGTAGCGGAGGGGTGGTGGATTGCGCCGCCTGGCTCCTGAAGATGGAAGGGTCCCGGTGAATAATTTCAGCCGAAACATGGCTTTGTGGGTGATCGTGGCGCTGCTTTTGGTGGCGTTGTTCAACCTGTTCCAACCGAGCAGCTCAAGCCGACCGGGCGCATCTCAGGTTGCCTATTCTGACTTCTTGAATGAAGTGCAGGCTGGCCATGTGCGCGATGTCACCATCCAGGGCCGCACCCTGACCGGCCAGCTCAGCGATGGCCGCCAATTCACGACCTATACGCCGGAAGACCCGGCCATGATTTCGCGCCTGACCGAAAAGGGCGTGCGCGTGGTGGCCCGCCCTGAAGAAGCCGAGGTCAATCCGCTGCTGCATTATTTGGCGTCCTGGTTCCCGATGCTGCTACTGATTGGCGTGTGGATTTTCTTCATGCGCCAGATGCAGGGCGGCGGTGGTCGCGCGATGGGTTTCGGTAAATCCCGCGCCAAGCTGCTGACTGAAAAGCAGGGCCGTGTGACGTTTGACGATGTCGCCGGCATTGATGAAGCCAAGGCCGAGCTTGAGGAAATTGTGGACTTCCTGCGCGATCCGCAGAAATTCCAGCGCCTGGGCGGTAAGATCCCGAAGGGTGTACTACTGGTGGGCCCACCGGGTACCGGCAAGACCTTGCTGGCGCGTTCCATCGCCGGCGAAGCCAATGTGCCCTTCTTCACCATTTCCGGTTCGGATTTCGTCGAAATGTTCGTGGGTGTCGGCGCATCGCGCGTGCGTGACATGTTCGAACAGGGCAAGAAGAACGCGCCTTGTATCATCTTCATTGACGAAATTGACGCGGTCGGGCGCCATCGTGGCGCCGGGCTTGGCGGCGGCAATGATGAACGCGAACAGACGCTCAATCAGATGCTTGTCGAAATGGATGGGTTTGAGGCCAATGAGGGTGTAATCCTGATTGCCGCAACCAACCGCCCCGATGTGCTGGACCCCGCTTTGCTGCGCCCCGGCCGTTTCGATCGGCAGGTTGTAGTGCCCAATCCGGATGTGAATGGGCGCGAGAAAATCCTGCGTGTGCATATGCGCAAGGTGCCGCTGGCTTCCGATGTGGACCCGAAGGTGATTGCGCGCGGCACGCCGGGTTTCTCGGGCGCTGATCTGGCCAATCTTGTGAATGAAGCAGCCTTGCTGGCGGCGCGTACTGGCCGGCGCACGGTTGGTATGGCGGAATTTGAAGCCGCAAAAGACAAGGTGATGATGGGTGCCGAACGGCGCAGCCTTGTCATGTCGGAAGCTGAAAAGCGGATGACCGCCTATCATGAAGCGGGCCATGCTTTGGTCGCGATTAATGAGCCGGAATGTGATCCGGTGCATAAGGCCACCATCATCCCGCGTGGCCGCGCGCTGGGCTTGGTGATGTCCCTGCCTGAAGGTGATCGCTATTCGAAGCATAAATCCAAGCTGAAATCCGAACTCGCCATGGCGATGGGCGGGCGCGTGGCGGAAGAATTGGTTTTTGGTTCGGATAAGGTCAGCAACGGCGCTTCGGGTGACATCAAAATGGCGACCAATCAGGCGCGCATTATGGTGACCGAATGGGGCATGAGTGAGAAACTCGGCATGATCGCCTATGGCGATAATAGCCAGGAAGTTTTCCTCGGCCATTCCGTGACGCAGACCAAGAATGTCTCGGAAGAAACCGCGCGCATGATTGATGGCGAAATCCGCGGCATTATTGATGGTGCCTATGCGCGGGCCACCGCCATCCTGTCAGAACATATGGACCAGCTGCATTTGCTCGCGAATGGCTTGCTGGAATATGAAACGCTGAGTGGGGATGAAATCCGCCTAGTGATCAAGGGTGAACCCGTGGTGCGCAATCGCCCGGATGAGCCGGTGAACCAGGGCCGCGGCAGTGTGCCGACCGCGGGGCGGCCGACAATGCGCCCCGGCGGGCTTTCCCCGGGCGCGGCGCCTGCTACCTGAGTTCAACTCTGGAACGCTGGCTGCATCCGCTGGGCCTGCTGTCAG
>JBILPX010000360.1:0-3123 GCA_044373565.1 Roseomonas sp. | reverse complement strand
AATATCGCCGGAACGGGCTTGCCGCCTGAGCCTTGGCAACGGCATGATTAAACAAGCCGTTTCTTGGAAGGTTTAGTCATGCTCCAACGTCGTTCATTGATGCTCGCCTCCGCAGGCGCGCTTGCCGCGCCGCGCTTTGCGACTGGCCAGACAGCCGCGCGCACGCTGCGTTTCATTCCGCAAAGCAACCTGTCCAGCATGGACCCGGTCTGGAGCACCGCCGTCATCGTCCGCAATCACGGCCTCATGGTCTATGATACGCTGTTCGGGTTGGGCGCAGATTTTCGCCCAAAGCACCAGATGCTGGCAGGGCATGAGATTTCCGCCGATGGCCTGACCTGGACCATGACACTCCGCCCCGGCCTGCGGTTCCATGACAATGAACCGGTGCGCGCGAAGGATTGCATCGCTTCCATGATGCGCTGGTCAAAGCGAGATGTGCTTGGCCAAAGGCTTGGCGTGTTGCTGAATGAAATGCGCGCCCTTGATGACAATCGTTTTGAAATTCGCCTGAAGCAGCCTTGGGCGGGCTTGGCTTGGGCGCTCGGCAAACCCTCGGCCAGCATTTGCGCCATCATGCCCGAACGCATTGCAGAAACCGATGCCTTCCAACAAATTCGTGATTTCACCGGCAGCGGCCCCTTCCGCTTCCGTCAGGATCTGTTCCGTTCTGGCGACATCGCTGTTTATGACCGCTTCGAAGGCTATCAACCGCGCCAGGAAGCATCGGATTTCATGGCGGGTGGCAAGCCCGTGCATTTTGATCGCGTCGAATGGCGCATCATGCCCGATCCTTCCACCGCATCAGCCGCACTACAAAACAATGAAGCCGATTGGTGGGAACAGCCGCATGCGGATTTGCTGCCGCTTTTGCGCCGACATCGGGATATTGTGGTGGATCGCATCAATAGCGCCGGCAATCTTGGCGTGCTGCGCTTCAATTTCCTCCATCCGCCTTTTGACAATGTCGCGGTGCGCCGCGCCCTGCTGCCCGCGATTGACCAGCGTGTTTTCATGGATGCTTCCATCGGCACAGATCAAACACTGTCCCATGTGCCCGCCGGCATTTTCACGCCCGGCACACCGCTTGCCAATGAAGCCGGGCTTGAAGTGCTGACCGGCCCGCGCAGCCTGGATGCAGCGCGCGCAGCCCTTGCTGCTTCGGGCTACAAGAATGAACGCGTGGTGATGATGTCCGCCACCGATCTGCCGGTACTACAAAACATGGCTGTTGTGGCTTCAGATCTCATGCGCCGCATCGGCTTCAATGTGGATTTCATTTCCATGGATTGGGGCACGCAAATCCAGCGCCGCACCAATCGCGGCCCGGTGGATCAAGGCGGCTGGAGCGCCTTTTGCACCACCTGGGAAGGCTTGGATGTTTCCGTGCCCGGCAGCCACATGCCCATTCGCGGCAATGGAGCCAATGCCTGGTCCGGTTGGCCCACCATGCCGAAGCTCGAGGAATTGCGCGATGCCTGGTTCGCTGCGCCCGACCTGGCAACGGAGCGGCGCATCGCGGAAGAAATCCAGCGCCATGCTTGGCAGGAAGTGCCCTTCATCCCGCTTGGCCTGGTGCTGCCGCCGCAAGCCTATCGGCGCAGTATCCGCGATGTGGTCAAAGGCGGTCCGGCCTTGTTCTGGGGGGTGAAACGCGCATGAGGAAACTTGGCATTCAGGCGGCATTACTGACGCTGCTGATGGCGCCAATAGCATCCCATGCGTCAGAACCCGCGCGGCCAAACCCAAAACTGCCTGAGGCCGTGGCTGCCGCGCCGCTGGTGCCGAAAGCTGCTGCCCCCGAATCGCACACGAGCTACGCCTGCATGCTCGGCCAGGCCGGTGGGTCAGCGCTTTCGCTCATGCTTAGCTCGGGCCGCGTTTGGGATGCGCTGACGGATGCCGCGTTAGGGCGCCCACCCAGCGCCGAGCAACGCGCCCTCTGCGCGCTGGGAGAGGCGCTGGCACCCCATGTCGCCACTGCGGCGGAAGGCGTTGCGGAGGACCTATTGGCTGGCGCGCAACGTCAAGCAGAGGCGGCGAAGGATATGATGATCCAAGGCAGCACGCAGATGCAGCAGGCCTGGGCGGGGTTCTTGGATGTCACAGCGGAAAAAAGCGCCAGCGCCGGCGGTGATCTTGCGCGTTTTTGTGAAGGCACCGCAAGTTGCGCGTGGCTGCGCGATACCACGGCCAATACCTGGTCGCGTCTTTGGCCAATGCGCTGATAAAGAAGCGGCTGCTATTTTTGTTGAAATGGTCGGAGCGGCGGGATTCGAACCCACGACCCCCAGTCCCCCAGACTGATGCGCTACCAGGCTGCGCTACGCTCCGACTGATCGCTGATTAGCACCCAAAATCCTGGCGTGCCACCCCTTACGACACGACCCGCACAAAAGGACTGTATCATAAGGCATTTTTTTGAGCGACCGATTCACGGCTCCGGCGATGCCGCCTCCGCCGACCGGGCGCTAAGCCGCCAACCGATGCAAAGCGCGCGCGATATCCTCAAGTTCAGCCAGCGCCGCCTTTAGCGCCACGGCTTCGGATGCATCAGCAGCAGGCGGCGGATCACCCAAAGGCAATTCCAGCGCCACGGGCCCCGGGCCTTCATCCGTGCCATCACGCAACAGCCGCTGCACACCCTTGATGGTATAACCCTGATTATAAAGCAGATCGCCCACGCGCTTCAGCAGCGCGATATCCTCTGGCCGGTAATAGCGCCGCCCGCCGCCACGCTTCAGCGGCTTCAGCTGCGGGAATTTGCTTTCCCAAAAACGCAAAACATGTTGCGGAATATTCAAATCATCGGCGACTTCACTGATGGTACGAAACGCGGTTGGCGCCTTGCGCGGGCGCCCCTTGTCATCCGCATCATCAGCATCGCTCATGCTTCGTCTTCCGCTTCTTCATTGTTGATGCGCGCCTTCAAAACTTGTGAAGGGCGAAAGGAAAGCACCTTGCGCGGCAGGATCGGCACTTCAACGCCGGTTTTGGGGTTGCGGCCAATACGCTGGCCTTTCTGACGCACAAGGAAGGTCCCGAAGGAAGAAATCTTCACCGAATCACCGGTTTCCAGCACGGCGGAAATACGTTCCAGCACGTTTTCCAACAGATCTGCGC
>JBILPX010000359.1:0-3161 GCA_044373565.1 Roseomonas sp. | reverse complement strand
CCGCCATGCAGGCGCGAATGATCCACCGCCATCAGATCAGCGATCGGCCAATGCGGCATGGCGAGCCAAAGCGCTGCCAGCAGCAGTGTTGCCAATACAAAGCCCGCGCCTTGGGTGATAAAAAACGCCGGGCGCGGGTCCTTCAGGTGCCGCACCATGCGCGCGGCCACCGCCATGCCAAGCCCATCAGCCAACAGAAAAATCCCAAGCACAGTCGGGAAAAGATAAGCGTGGTATTGCCCAACCTGCCCCATGATGCGGACCCAGAGAATCTCCAGCGCCACAATCACATAGCCAGACAGGAAAACCAGAAAGCACCAAAGCGGCAGGCTGCCGAAAGGTGCATCGCCTGCCTTGGTGGCAGGGCTCGGCGCGGGCAAAGGCAGGCCGCGCAACTGCGGCAGCAGGGAAAGGGCGACCAGCGCCGCAAAAATCTCTAGCCCTGCGGCCAGCCACAGCGCGCCGACAAAGCCAAGATTGCCAACCAGAAACCAACCGCCCAGCAACGCGCCAAGCCCCGCGCCGAAGGTATTCAGCCCGTAAAGCAAGCCAATTCGCTCTGCTACTGTGTCAAGCGCGGTCGAGACAGCACGCGCCAAAAGCGGCAGCGACGCCCCCATCAGCGTCGTCGGCAGCACAAGCCCGGCGAAGCAGAGCGCGAAGATCATCGCCGGGTCATCGACCACGCCGGCCAGATCCATCGCCAGCCAATCATACAAGAATACCTTGGACAGCAGGGCAAAAATGCCAACGCCGATTTCAGCAATGGCAAAGCCAATCAGCGCGCGCGCCGGCGTGATACGGTCAGCGATCTTCGCGCCAATGATCGAACCAATCCCAAGACCGGCGAGAAAAGCGCCAACCACCAGCGCGGCAGAAATCGTGTCAGAGCCGGCAAAAATGCCTAGCATCCGCTGCCAGACGATCTGACACAGCAGCGCTGCAAAGCCCGATGCGAAAAAGGCAACGGCCAAACGAGGCATGACCGGAAAGCTCCCCCAGAGGCGGCTTTTCATCACCGCTTTGTGTTTCTGGCGTCTAATTACGGCGAAATTACCGCAAGGCAAGCCCCGCATCTTGCCCGAAGCCGCCCCTCGGCGCAGGCTGCGCCCCATAACGCCAAGTGGAGAGTCGGCAATGAATGGTGCAGAAAGCCTGGTCCATACACTCATAGGTAGTGGGGTGGATGTGTGTTTCTCCAACCCCGGCACGAGTGAGATGCATTTCGTCGCAGCCTTGGACCGGATCCCCGGCATGCGCTGCGTGCTGGGCTTGCAAGAAAATGTCGTGACCGGGATGGCGGATGGCTATTGGCGCATGGCGGAAAAGCCCGCCTGCACCTTGCTGCATTGCGGGCCTGGCTTGGCAAATGGCTTGGCCAATCTGCATAATGCGCGTCGGGCACGGTCTGGCATTGTGAATATAACGGGTGACCACGCCACCTATCACCGCCCCTATGACGCGCCGCTGACAGCCGATACGGAAGGCTTCGCGCGTGGCGTTTCCGCCTGGGTGCGCACTTCCACCGATTCAACCAAGGTGGGCGCGGATGCCGCCGTTGCGGTGCAAGCGGCGCGCACCTCGCCAGGCCAGATCGCGACCCTGATCCTACCCGCCGATACCGCCTGGAATGATGGCGGCGTGGTGGCGGCAGCCCTGCCGGTACCCAGCGTGCCGGAAGCGGACCCGCATGCCATCCGCAACGCCGCGCGCATCCTGCGTGAGAAGAAGAATGTGCTGATCCTGCTGGGCGGCCCTAGTCTCCGCGAAGGTGCGCAGTTGCACGCCTATCGCATCGCTGAGGCAACCGGCGCGCGGCTGCTGGCGGAGGGCTCAAACGGCCGCACCCAGCGTGGCCGCGGGCGCATCGCGCTGGAACGGGTGCCCTATTTTGTGGACCAGGCGGTGGATGCGCTGAAATGGGTGGAACACCTGATCCTGGTGAATGCCAAGGCGCCGGTCGGCTTCTTTGGCTATCCGGGCAAGCCTTCGCTGCATTACCCGCCCAATGCCGAAGTGCATGTGCTGACGCGCTATGAACAGAATGCCGAAGTGGCTTTGGCCGCGCTGGCGGCAGAATTGAACGCGCCCGCCATCGCCATTCCTGATCGCGGCCCGCGCCCGGAATTGGCGCGCGGCGCACCCTCGCCGGAAGGGCTTGCGCGCGTGTTGGGTGCGCTGATGCCGGAAGGTGCGATCATTGCGGATGAGAGCGTTTCTTATGGCCGCGGCTTCTTCCCGGAAACCCATAACGCGGCGCCGCATGATTGGTTGCAGATCACGGGTGGCGCCATTGGCTGCGGCATGCCGTTGGCGACGGGTGCTGCTGTTGGTGGCGGTGGCCGGCGCGTGATCAATATGCAGGCTGATGGTTCAGCCATGTATACGTTGCAATCGCTTTGGACTCAGGCGCGCGAAAAGCTGCCGGTGACCACGGTGATCATTTCCAATCGCAAATACGCCATCCTGCTTGGCGAATACCGCAATGTCGGCGCCAATCCGGGCCGCACGGCGATGGATATGATGGATCTTAGCAATCCTGATATTGGCTGGGTGAAATTGGCTGAAGGCATGGGCGTGGAAGCCGCGCAGGCGACCACGCTTGATCAGGTGGCGGATCTGATGAGCCAAAGCTTTGCCCGTCCGGGCCCCTTCCTCATTGAATTGGTGGTGTGAACATGGATATGCAACTTGCCGGCAAGCGCGTGCTTGTCACGGGTGGATCAAAAGGCATTGGGCTCGCTTGCGCGGAAGCCTTCGCACGCGAAGGCTGCGATGTGGTGTTGACAGCGCGCGATACGGCGGCACTTGCCACAGCCGCGGATAAGGTGCGCGCGCTTTCGCAGGTGCGGGTTGAAACCCTCGCCGCTGATCTTTCGCGTGTTGAAGAACGCGAAAGGCTGCATGCCGCTTTCCCGGATATTGATGTGCTGGTGAATAATGCCGGCGCCATTCCTTCCGGGCGTTTGCAGGATATTTCCATCCAGCGTTGGCAGGAAGCCTGGAGCCTGAAGGTGTTTGGCTACATTCACCTTTGCCAGCTCTATCTGCCGGCGATGGAAGCGCGCAAGGCGGGCGCGGTGGTGAACATTATCGGCATGGCCGGGCGTTCACCCAAGGCCGGCTATATTTGCGGCGGCGCGGGCAATGCTTCGCTGATT
>JBILPX010000002.1:0-33001 GCA_044373565.1 Roseomonas sp. | reverse complement strand
GAATGCTGGGCCGATCAGGGCTTTGGTGACACGGATGCAGCGCGCCGCACCGCCACCGCCGTACGCCTTCGCCGCCGTGGCTTGAAGCTGCTGGCGGACGCCGAATCGCGCATCAGTGCCGAACAGCTTGCGCGCGATATCGCCGCCGCGCAGCGCGACCTTCCAGACCAACCTGCCCCGCGAGTGGTGCGCCCACTGTTTCGCGGCGCGGTGGCGCTGAAACCCAAGCCAGAGACGGAGGAAGAAACATCGGAAGCGCGGTCCGAAAGGCTTTTCGTGGCAGCGCGCGCGACCATGCGGCAGGGCCAGGCGCCCGCGCATCTGCGCCTGCTGAACACTGACGACACCGAGGCGTAATCCTCGGTTTATCCCCACACCAAGGAACGATAATGACTGACCATGTTGTTGATGCCGACGAGATGGATGCGCTGCGCCAGCACATCCGCACAAAGATGGCCGAACGAAGCCTGGCGATGACGGATATCGCGCGGCAGACCGGCGTTCCCTACGGCACGTTTTCAAGCTGGATGGGTAATACGTATCGCGGCAGGCAGAACCCCATCGCCGAACAGGCGCGGCATTGGCTGGCCGGGCTTGAAGCCGCGGATCGCACGCGGGCACTGGCGCCGAAAGCACCCGGCTTCCTGCAAACACCAACAGCAAACGCCATCCTGGCCACGCTGGAACACGCGCAATTCATGCCGGAATTCGTGGTGATCACGGGTGCCCCCGGTGTCGGCAAAACCAGCAGCGCGCGCGCCTATGCCCAGCGCAACACGAATGTGTGGCTGATCACGGCCGAGCCCACCATGTCCACCCCACGCGCCGTGCTGGAAGAACTGGCGGAAGCGATTGGCGTGCCATCCCGCGGGCTTTCGACGCAGCAGCTTTCGCGGAGCTTGACCAAGCGCATGACGGGCAGTCAGGGGCTGATCCTGGTGGATGAAGCGCAGCACCTGACCAGCCAGACGCTGGATCAATTGCGGATGTTCTACGACCTTGCCGATGTGGGCATGGCGCTGCTGGGTAATGAAGCGGTGCATGCGCGGTTGGAAGGTGGCGCGCGCGCTGCGCAATTCGCGCAGCTTTTTTCGCGCGTCGGTATGCGCCTTGCCCGCCCGCGCGCACTTAAGGGCGATATCGAAGCGCTGATGGATGCCTGGGATGTCACGGGCAAGGAAGAACGCGCGCTGCTACTGGCGATTGCGAAGCGCCCAGGCGCACTCCGCAACCTGACCAAGGTGCTGCGCATGGGCCATATGCTGGCCGGTGCGGAGGGCGCGGAAGCGGTGGCTGAGACGCATATCAGGATGGCGTGGGAACGGCTGAGCGCCGGCGCGCCCTTGATGGCTGAGGCCGCCTGATGACGCCCGGCGCCTTGGCTGATCTGCGCACCCAGGTGGAGATGCTGAGCCGCCGGGTACGCTCGCTGGAGACCAACACGCGCGACTTGTTCACGCCGCCGCCGCCGGTTGCGATCAGTGACGTGATCGAAGCCGTGGCGACGGAATTTGAAGTGACGGCGCTGGCCATCACTTCCTGCCGCCGCGACCGCCAGGTGGTGCTGGCGCGGCAGGTGGTGATCAACCTTTGCATCGACATCATGAACATGACTGTCTCACGCGTCGCGCGCGCCTTTTCGAAGGACCGCGCGACGGTGCGGCACGCCTATCATGCGGTTTGGACGCATGAAGCGCGCGACCCGAATTTCAGGTCGCGCATGGAATATCTGCGGTGGAAGCTGAAGCACGCCGCGCCCCATCCCACATCCCCAAAGAAAGAACCCCATCATGGCTAAAAACAAGCGCGCGGCGGAAACCGCGACGCCGCCCAAACATCGCGACGAGGCGGAAGCCTATCTGGAACAGATCGGCCTGATCCAGCGCGAAATGGCATTGAACAAAATGGCGCTGGCGGAAGCCGTTGCGAATGTGACGGCTGAAATGGAAGCATCCAGCGCGAAGCTGGGCGAAGAACATGACCGGCTGTTTCGCGGCCTGCAGCTTTGGGCGGAAGCAAACCGCCACGCCCTGACCGATGGCGGCAAAACCAAGACCGTGCGGATGAACAATGGCACCATCGCGTGGCGGCTGGCACCGCCTTCGGTGCGCATCAAGGCGCCTGAAATGGCGCTGGCCTTCCTGATTGAGAATGCGCGTGAGGATTTCCTGCGCCGCAAGATTGAGATCAACCGCGAAGCGATGTTGGCGAACCCTGATCTTGCATCTGAAACCCCCGGCGTGCTGATCAAAAGCGCGGGTGAAGCCTTTGTCATTGAACCCGTAGGCCAGAAGGAAATGGCAGCATGAGCAACACCACACAACCGCTTGACCAGGTGGTGAAGCGCATTGTCGCCGCCGCCTTCGATGCTGGTGTGGCCGCCGCCACGCGCCCGCGCGCGGAACGCGAAGCGCAGCGCCTGGATCAGGCGGGTTATGCCGCCATCATGATCTGCGCGCAGGCCGAAGCGGCGCGGGTGAAGCCCGCGAATGAGAACGCCGCATGATCCGCCACCTTAAAATCGCCGCCGCGCTGGTCCTGGCGCTTGCGGCACCCGCCGCCGCTGATGCGGTGCGGGTGATTGACGGCGACACGATTGTCCATCGCGGCCAGACCATCCGCATCATGGGGCTGGATGCGCCGGAGGTTCATCACCGCTGCCCGGCAGAAAAGCTGCTGGCCGAACGCGCACGCGCACGCCTGGCGGAGCTGCTCGCCGATGGCTTGACCATGGAGACGCATGGACGAGACCGCTATGGCCGCGTGCTGGCCGTGGTGTTGGATGCGCGCGGGGTGAATGTCGCGAATGTGCTGATCATCGAAGGGCTGGCGCGCCGCTACAATGGCCGCGGCCCGCGTGAGTTGTGGTGCTGAGCCATGCAGCGCGCCCTTTTCCCCAAGGCTGGCCTGCCGAAGCATCTGCGTGATGACTTCGATATTTTCTGGGCGGCGTATCCGGCCCGGAAACCAAACCCGCGCGCGCTGGCGGAAGTGGCCTATGCGCGCGCCGTGAAGGATGGCGCGGCGCCCGATGAACTGGCACGCGCGGCGGCAGGCTACGCTGCCGAAGTGAAGGCGCAGAAGATTGACGCGGCCTTCGTGGTGCATGCCGCGACCTTCCTGCGCCAGCGGCGGTATCTGGATTATTTGACCGTACATGCGCCAGCGCCGGAGGCCGCGCTGCGCCAGGTGGATGAAGCGCACCCGCTGCGCGCGGGGACGCGCGGGCGGATCAGTGATGCAGATTTTGTGCGGTGGATCATGCCGCTGCTGCCGGGCCGTACGGAAGGTGACGAACGCGCCTGCTTCTATGCGCCGACGGTGTTCCATCGCGATTGGGTGCGCGCGCAATTCGCCACCGAAATCCGCGATGCCCTGAAAGTGCGGGTGGTGTTCATTGATGTGTATCCGCCAATCCTGCGCACGGTAGTGGAGAGCGCGCCATGATGCCCCGCACCGTTGACTACCAATGGCTGAAATTGGTGACGGAGGCCGACGCGCAAGACGTGCGCGAATTGGCGATGCTGGCGCTTGAAATGCGCACCGCGCAGCAGCGCTACTTCGCAGACCGTCAGCATCTGCACCTGATGCAGGCCAAGGGTGCGGAGGCGGATTTCGACCGCCACGTGAAGCGGCTGCGCGCGCCGCAGCAGGGGCCAGGCCTATGACCCAAGACCGCCGCGTGATGATCGCCAAAATCCATCTGGCGAAGAAGCAATTGGCGCTGGCCGAAGACAGCTACCGCGCCATTCTGGAACGCATCACGGGGCTCGACAGCGCGGGCAAGATGCGGGTGGACCAGCTTGACGCGGTGCTGCGCGAATTCGCCCGGTTGGGCTGGCGCGCCAAGCCCACCGCCAAGCGCAGCGCGCAACCGCAAATCCGCATGATCCACGCGGTATGGGCGGATATCTGCAAGCTGCAGGGAAGGGGCGATGAAGCGGCACTGCGCAGCTTCGTGCGGCGCCAGACGAAGAATGAGGCGCACCCGGAAGGCGTGGACAGTGCCGAATTCCTGACTGCGCCGATGGCGAACCGTGTGCTGGAAGGGCTGAAGGCTTGGCGCGCGCGGTTGATGAAGGAGGCTGCGTGATGGCGGATAGAGCGAAAACCCACACCGATCGGCTGCATCGTGAATTCATGCTGCTGGCGGCAGCAGGGCAGCATCTGCCAACGATCAGCGCGCTTGCCGAAAAGATGGGCATCGCGAAATCCTACTTCTACCTGCTGCTGGATCGCGGCCATCGCCAAGGTGTGTGGGCACTAGCCCGCGACGGCGAACGCATCACGGCCATTATTGACCCGAAGGGGAAGTGGCTGGTGCAGTGTTATATGCGCCGGTGGCGGCCTGAAGCGTCCATTCCATCCCGTAAATGCCTGCGCTGCCGCGAAGCGTTTGCGCCCGAGCATCGGACTAATTTCATGTGCCAGGGTTGCCGCGAATTCGCGGCGCAGGCAGCGCCATGAGCTACCGCGCGTGGCGCCATCGGAAGACATTGCGGCAATGGCGCCGGCTGCTGGCCCGGCTGCCAGCGGCTGAACGGCTACTGGCGGCGCTCAGCCTGAAGGTGTGGCAGTGATGTTAGCGGCGCTGAAGGTCGCGCGTGGCGCCGTTTTCCATCTCGACGCACATATTCAGCATGAAGTAGCTGGCCATCCGCAGAGTCTGCTGTTGGCGGAGGCAAGTGCGGCGCGCGGCGGGTTCGGAATTCTCCCACTGATTGCGCAAAATCTTCACCGCGTTGTCTTCGCTATCGAGGCACATGCGCAGCATGACGGCGCTTTCGGAGGCGATAATGCGCTGCTGCCTTTCGCAGTGGGCTCGGGCATCCCAGTCCGGCAAAGGCGGGGCATCTTGGGCGGCAGCATTCGAAATGTTCAGGGCAGCAAGAAAGCCAAACAGGACAGCGCGGCGCATTGTTATTCCTCCGTTGAAACGCCCCATCTTATCACCTGCTTTGATCAGCGGGCGCAAGCATTTCCGTGAAGCCCCAGGGCACCCTTCCCGCGCCAGCCGAAATCCATTGGCTGACAAACATCATCGGCGCCGATGCAGCGCTCAGTCTGATTGAAGCGCATGGCGGGACGCGGGTTTACGTGCCGAAAGACATCAATCAGAATTCCGCCGCGCGGCTGGCCTTGCCGCTGCCCGAAGCGCGCCGCCTGGGCGAAGCCTATGGCGGGGAACACATTCTGGTGCCTCTCGCGCGCGCCTGGCGCGTGCGCATCTATCGCGCGGCGGGCATGACATACCCGGCGATCGCGCGCCGCCTTGGCGTGACGGAACGCGCCGTCGGGCGCATCCTGACCGATGCTGGCCTGACCACATCGCAAGGCGACTTCTTCCGCTAAGCCGTGCGGACATGCGTCCGCATGAACTGACTGTTGCGCGCGCGCGATGGTGTGGCCATGACCGAAAGCGCCCTTCCCGATCTTCTTCTGCCGCGTGATCATGAACGCCTGGCCGGCGTGCATCCGGATTTGGTGCTGCTGGTCAAGGCCGCCCGGGCCTTCACGCCCTTCATTGTGCTGGAAGGGCTCCGCACGCGTGAGCGGCAGCGCGAGCTTGTCAATCGCGGCGCTTCGCGCACCATGAATAGCCGACACCTGACCGGCCATGCCGTGGATTTGGGCTATTGGCTGGATGATGGCGATGGCAGCGTTGAAGATGGCGAAGTCCGTTGGGACTGGCCGCTGTATCATCAGCAGGCGCGCTGGCTGAAGCAGGTGGCCGCGGACCTTGGCGTGGCGATCACCTGGGGTGGCGATTGGCAGGGCTTTCCCGATGGCCCGCATTTCGAATTGGATTGGGGGAAATATCCATGATCGGTGCCTTACTGCCCGCGTTGCTGCCCATTTTGGGCGATGCGCTGAAACGCCTTTTTCCGGATGCGGAAGCGCGCCAGCGCGCGGAGGCGGAATTGAATGCCGCCTTGCTGGCGCGCGCGGGAGAATTGGAAAAAGCCGCCGGCGAAATCGTCAAGGCCGAAGCGCAATCGGAACATTGGCTCACGGCAAGCTGGCGTCCCTTAATGATGCTGACCTTCGGCGCGCTGATTGTCGCGCGGTGGCTTGGCTGGTCCGCGCCGGGAATTTCGGAGGCCGAGGCACTGAAGCTGTGGAGCATCGTGGAACTTGGTCTTGGTGGTTACGTGATTGGCCGTTCCGCGGAAAAGGTTCTGCCGAACATTATTGAAGCGCTGAAGCGATAGGGGACAGTGATGCCGGATGCCGTGGATTACGCGCAGGAATTGGAAGAACGCCACCGCGCCGATGCGATTGCGCGGATGCGCGCGCGCCAGGCCGCGCAGACGTCAAAGACGCCGCCGCCCGTGAAAGATGCGGAGGATGAGAAGTGATCAGTTTCGAATGGCGTGATCTGGCGTGGATTGCCACGACTACCGCCATCATCGGCGGTATTCTTTTGGCGTTTTTGCGCTTCAAATTGGCCGGTGATTTTGCCGCGCGAAAGGAATTTGTGGCGGCGGTGGAACGCGTCACCGCTGTGGAACAGCGCCTTTCCACCATGCCATCCCATGATGATTTACGTGTGCTGGAAAAACGCGTGGGTGATTTAGAACGCGCTGTCGCCGTGGTGGCGGAACGGGTTGGCGGTGTGCTTGAGATACTGAAGCGGGTGGAACACCAGACAGGGCTGTTGGTGCAGCACCAGTTGAAGCAAGGAAGAACCGATGGCTGATTTCTCCGCGCTGCTGGCCGAAGACCGCCGCCTGATTATCCTGCGCGCTTTGGCGGAAGGCCATGATTATGCGTTGAATGATTTTGTTTTGAAGCGCGCGCTGGCATCGCTGGGCCACGCGGTTTCGCGCGACATGCTGCGCGCTGATCTGACCTGGCTGCAGGATCACCGGCTGGTGACGCTGCGGCTGTTGGATGATGGCGCCGTGTGGGTGGCGCGCGCCACGGAAGATGGCATTGATGTGGCGCGCGGGCGCCCGCATCCGGGTGTTGCGCGCCCACTGCCGGGGCTTTGAGATGGCGCGGCCTTCCACCATCACGCGCCTGCCGGATGAAATCCGTGAAGCCATTGGCCGGCTGCGTGACCAAGGCCGCACGCTGGATGAAATTCTGAAGCACCTGCAGGGCATGGAAGTGACCGTCAGCCGCAGTGCGCTGGGCCGCCACGTGCAGCAGATGGACAAGGTTGGCGAAAGGCTGCGCCGATCGCGCGCCATTTCTGTGGCGCTGGTGCGCGAGCTTGGCGACGCGCCGGAAAGCCAAACTGCGCGGCTGAATATCGAGATGATGCATTCCTTCCTGTTTGACTTCCTCGCATCCGCCGAAGAAGGCGGCACGGAAGAAGGCAGCAGTGCGCTGGCCCATGTGCGGGAGCCAAAATCTGTGGCGCTGATGGCGGAAGCGGTGCAGCGCCTGACCACCGCCAGCCGGCAGAACGCCGAATTTGTGGCGCGCGTGGAAGACCGCGCCGCCACCAAGGCCAAGGCCGGTGCCGCCCGCGCCGCCGAAGCCGTTGCCCGCGCGCAGGGGCTGAGTGCCGATACCATCGCGACCATTAAGGCAAGTATTCTGGGGGTAGCGGCATGACAGCGCTGATTGGCATTCGGGTGTGGTCTCAAGATGGCGCGGTCTGCCTGGCCGTGTTGGATGAGACAAAGGAGACGCCGACCGTCGAGGTGACGCTTACGCCGATGCAGGCGCGCGAATTGGCGCGCGTGGTGCGCAATGCTGCCGATTTCGTGGCCGCTGCCGGAAAGGCTGAGGGTAACGCGTGATGGGTGCGCGGGTCGCGAGCGCTTCGAGTACGCCAGACATTGGCGCCGTGCTTCTGCCATATCAGCAGGAACTGGTGCGCGCGGTGTCGAAGCATTCCGTCACGGTCTATGAAAAATCCCGCCGCATCGGCGCCACCTGGGGCGTGGCTGCGCCAGCCATCCTGATGGCCGGCGCCAAGCGCGAAGATCGCGGGATGGATGTTCTGTATATCGGCTATAATTTGGACATGGCGCGCGAGTTTATTGATGTCTGCGCCATGTGGGCGCGGAGCTTTGGCCTGGCGGCTGGTGAGATCGGTGACTTCCTGTTCCAGGACCAGGAAGAAAAGGGGGTGGAACGGCACATCGCCGCGTTCCGGATCAAGTTTGCCTCGGGCTTTGAAATCCTGGCGCTGGCATCGCGGCCCCGGTCTTTGCGCGGGAGGCAGGGCTTTGTCATCATCGATGAAGCGGCCTTCCATGATGATCTTCCGGCGCTTTTAAAGGCTGCTTTGGCGCTGCTGATTTGGGGTGGTCGCATCCTGGTGGTCAGCACCCATGATGGCGCGGAAAACCCCTTCGCTGAATTGGTGAATGATGTCCGCGCCGGGCGAAAACCTTACCACCTGCTGCGCACCAGTTTTGATGAAGCCTGCGACCAAGGGCTTTACCGCCGCGTGGCGTTGAAGCTTGGCGTGCCGTGGACTGTGGAAGGCGAAGCGGCGTGGAAGGCAGAAATCCGCGCCTTCTATGGCGATAGTGCCTCCGAAGAATTGGATGTGGTGCCGCGCGCCGGTTCCGGCCGGTATCTGCCGCTGCACCTGATTGAAGCGCGTACCAACCGCGACATCCCCGTGCTGCGCTACACCTGCGCGGATGCCTTCGTGCATCAGCCGGACTATATCCGAACGGCGGAGACGCTACGCTGGTGCGAGGACAACATCCGCCCGCTGTTGGACAGGCTGAACCCGCTGCTGCGCAGCCTGGCCGGGATGGATTTTGGCCGCGTGGCTGATCTTTCCGTGATCTGGCCGCTTCAGATCATGCCGAATTTGATGCGCAAGACGCCTTTCACGATTGAACTGCGCAACGTGCCCTTTGAACAGCAGCGCGAAATCCTGTTCTATTTGGCGGACCGCCTCCCGCGCCTCTCAGGCCTGGTGCTGGACCGCACGGGCAACGGCGCCTGGCTGGCCGAACGCACCATGCAGCGCTACGGCGCGCATCGCGTAGAAGGCATTCACCTGACCGAAGGCTGGTACCGCGACCATATGCCGAAGCTCCGCGCGGCATTCCAGGATGCGAGCTTTGACATTCCCGCCGATGCGCTGGTGGTGGAAGATTTCCGCGCGATTGAATTGGTGAATGGCGTGGCGCGCGTGATGGTGCGCAGGGCCACCGCGAAAGGCGAAGACCGCGACCCCAATGCTGGCCAGCGCCATGGCGACGCCGCGATTGCCGCCGTGCTTGGCATTTACGGCGCGAGCCGCGACTGGGGCAGCCTGACCAATTTCCCAATCCCGCGCAGCGACAGCATGGCGCTGCCTGATGATAACAGCATCCTGGGTATGACCCAGGGCAACATCGCCACATACCTCGGCTAATGAAAGACAGATCATGAGCGGCACCCGCCTGCCCCAGGAATTGAGGGACGAGGTCGCGACCTTCGAACGCGACATCACCGCCAATTTCTACGCGTTCACCATGGCGACGCGCGACGACATCATCCTGACGCGCGGCGCCGCCAAGGGCCTTGGCATCTATCAAGACCTGGCGCGGGATGGGCATGCGGGCGCAGTACTGCGCAAGCGCCGCAATGCCGTGGTGGCGCGCGAATGGCAGGTGGAACCAGGTGGCGATGCGCCGGCTGATTTGCTGGCAGCGGAACTGGTGAAGGCCGCGCTCAAGCGCTTTCGCTTCGACCGTGCATGCCGTGGCCTGCTGAGTGCGGTGCTGACCGGGATCTCGGTGGCGGAGATCATGTGGGAAGCGGCGGAGATTGAGGTGGATGGCACGCGCCGCACCTGGATTGTGCCCGCCGATATTCGCGTGCGGAATGCGCGACGCTTTGCCTTTGACCGCGAAGGCCGGCTGCGGCTGCTGACGCGCGAAGCCCGCACCCAAGGTATTGCCGTGCCGGACCGCAAATTTATCCTGGTGCGCTACTGGGCGGAAGAAAACGAAGACGCCTATGGGCGCGGGCTGGGCTATGACCTTTTCTGGCCGGTGTTCTTCAAGCGCAACGGCGTGGCCCTTTGGAATGCGCTGATCGAAAAGCACGGACAGCCCTTCGTCTATGCCGAATATCCGAACGGCACATCGGATGGCGATGTGGACCGCCTGGTGACCATGATCCAGGGCATCGCGCGCGGCGCCGGGGTGGCGGTGCCATCCGGCACGCTGATCAAGATGGTCGAGGTGTCCAAAAACGGCACGGCGGATATGCACAAGGAATTGGTGCAGGCGATGAACGCCGAGATCAGCAAGATTGTGCTGGGCGAAACGCTGACGACCGAGATGGGCCAGAATGGCGCGCGCGCCGCATCCGAAACCCATAATGATGTCCGCACTGAATTGGCCGATGCGGATGCGGATATGCTGTCCGAAGAACTGAATGAGAGCCTGCTCAGGTGGATCGTAGAACTCAATCTGCCCGGCGCGGCGCAGCCGATGGTGTGGCGCAAGGCGCCGGAAGAACCGGATTTGGTGGCCAGCGCGACGCTGGATGAAAAGCTGTTCAAGGTTGGCTATGAGCCGACCGAAGAATTGGTGCTGGAACGCTATGGCCCGGGGTATCGGCGCATCGCGGGCAGTAAGCCTGCCACGCCGCCACCGCCGCCCGCCTTCGCGGAAGGCGAAGACCCCGCCACCATTCCGGAAGCGCTGGCGGATCAGCTTGCGCGCCGCGGTGCGCCTGCCCAGGCCGCGATGCTGGCCGCGATCCGGGCCGAGGTTTCGGCGGCGGTGGATTTCGCCGATCTGGAATTGCGCCTGCTGCGGCTTTCCGCCGCCATGCCGGTGGGCCGCCTGGTGGATGAACTGACCCCCGCCTTGATCGTGGGCCACCTGGCCGGGCGCAGCGACGCGCGGGATGAAGCCACGCCGACATGAGTGGCAGCCTTGATGCGCTGAACCTGCCGCCGGAAGAAGCCATCCGCTTCTTCAGGGCGAAGGTGAATACGCCAACCCGCGCCTGGGATGATCTGCGTTATGGCGCCCATGCGCGCGCCTGGTCCGTCGCTGGTGTGCAGGCGGATGACATGCTGGCCGATATCCGCCGCGCCATGGATAAGGCCATCGCGCAGGGCACGACGCTGGATGAATTCCGCCGCGATATCGCCCCGCTGCTGAGCGACCTCGGCTGGGCCGATCGCGGGCCTGGCTATGTGGGTTGGCGCACGCGCGTGATTTACGAGACGAATATGCGCACCGCCTATGCCGCCGGGCGGTATGCGGAGATGACAGACCCAGATGTGCTGGCCGCGCGGCCCTTCTGGCGCTACCGCCACAGCGGCAAGCGCGATGCGCGCCCGCAGCATAAGGCGTGGGATGGCCTGGTGCTGCGCGCGGATGATCCGTTCTGGCAGACGCACTACCCTCCGAACGGTTGGGGCTGTGGCTGTTTCATCCAATCGCTCGGCCCGCGCGACTTGGCGCGCGCTGGCAAGACAGGCCCGGATGAAGCGCCGCCTGCGGGCAACAGGCCTTACCGAGACCCGACCACCGGAGAGATTTCCGCTTTGCCTGCCGGCATTGATCCGGGGTGGGATTACAATGTCGGGCAGAGCTGGTTGCAGGGCGTGGTGCCGCGTGAAGCTGCTGCCCCCTTACGCCCGCTCGCTGCTGCCGCCGAACGGCAGGCTGCTTCGGCCCCCATGCCTGCACCGCGCGCAGCCGCAACTACGCCGCCCGTGCCCGAAGGCCTGACGGATGCTGAATATGTTGGGCGCTTCCTGGCTGAATTCGGCGCCACGGCAGATCGGCCCGCCGTCTTCCGCGATGCATCCGGAACACGGATCACAATCGGCACAGAATTGTTCGAGCAGCTGGACGGCACGTTGAAGGTGAATAAGCGCGGTCGCGCAAAGTTCTTACTGCTGATGGCCCAGGCGCTGAAGGACCCAGACGAGATTTGGGTGGATTGGGTGGTGCTTCAAAGCGGGGCGGTGGCGCTCCGCCGACGCTATCTGCGCCGCGCCGGGCAGCCGGGCGGCTCGGCAGGCTTCACTGTCTTTGAATGGACCAGAGCGGCCTGGTACGGCGTCACCACCTTTTCCCCGAGCAATCGCTATGTCGAAGGGCAGCGAAACGGTGCGCTGATTTACCGGAGGCCGGAAGAATGATCGGGGGCAGCCAACCTACCCCCGATCGATCCTGCCGAGCGGCGAGGCCGGTTGGCGGCTCGTCGGATCAGGACGGGAAAGGAAATAGCCATGGCCGTTGATCTTTGCAAGGGAAATCCACGATGAAAATCCTCCGCACCATCCTCCGCCGCTTCGGCTATGCGCTGGTCCCGGTGAACGCCGTGGATAATGAGGATGTGCGGATCGCGATGTGGACCGCGCGATACAGGCACGCGGCGCAGGTTGTTGGTCATAAGGATAAGGAAGACATCGCCAACAAGGCAGTCATTTTCGCGCTCGACCCCTATAACGCCGAAGATGATCGCCGCGCCTTCGCTGCCTTGCTCGCGGCGGTAGAGGAGCATCTCTGATCATGACCGGCGTGCGCATTACCATCAACACCGCGGAATTCCGCGATGCCATCCAAGGCCTGGGCGCGCTGATGCGCCGCCCGCAAGCGGCCATGGCAGAAATCGGCGAAGCGCTGATCCTATCCACCCAGGAACGCGCGGCGGCGGAGCAATCGCCCGATGGCGTGGCCTGGCCAAAGCTGAACCCCGGCTATGCGGCGGCCAAGCGCGGCGGATCCATGCTGCGTGAAACCGGGCGGCTGCTGGGCAGCCTTTCGCGCCGCGCCGATGGCAACCGCGTGGTGGTGGGCACGAATGTGATCCACGCCGGCATTCATCAATTCGGCGGCACCATCCGCCCCAAGGCTGCCGGGCGGCTGGCCTTCCGGCTTGGCCGCACCCGTGTCTTCGCGCGCAGCGTGCGCATTCCTGCGCGGCCCTTCCTTGGCGTTTCGGATGCGGACCGCGCCGAGATCATGGCCATCTTTCAAGACCACGCGCGGCGCGCGATGCGTGGCGCGTGACGAACCGCATACGGGCGCGCTACAGGCGGGAAGGCCGCTCAGGCGCAGCATCCGGGCGTCACGCGGTTTTAAAGGCGCCTGACCCCGCTCTTAAGGCTCTTATTCGCTCTTAATCGGCACCATCCCGGATGCGCACCACGCGCGCGCGAGGATTGGGGCCGTGCGGACGCCTGTCCGCATAATTTTACAGGACCAGCACTGCCAGTAAGGCGGTGATGAAGCAGCTCCATATTTTCCGCGCCGGCATCCACCAGCCCATGCAGGGTGGTGCGATTGAATTCCGAGAGGTTGATCTGGCCGCGACCGCCGCTGCCTATGATCCTGCCTTCGGTGAAGCGCCGCTTGTGGTCGGCCATCCGAAAACCGATGCCCCCGCCTATGGCTGGGTGCGCGCTTTGCGTGCCGAAGGTGGCGACCTGGTCGCGGAACCGCATCAGGTGGAACCCGCCTTCGCGGAGATGGTGCAGGCGGGCCGCTTCAAGAAAATCTCTGCCAGCTTTTACACGCCGAACCATCCATCCAATCCGAAGCCCGGTGCCTTCTATCTGAAGCATGTCGGCTTCCTGGGCGCGGCCGCGCCTGCCGTGAAGGGGCTGCGCGATGTCGCTTTTGCGGCGGATGAGGCGGATGTGATCACCCTTGAATTCGCCGCCGATGGCGCGGTGAGCGGTTGGCGCCTTTCGTGGCTGCTGGCCGATGTTGGTGGGCTGTTCCGTGGCATCCGCGATTGGATGGTCGCGAAGGAAGGCGTGGAGGCGGCGGAGAAGCTGCTGCCCGCGCAAACCGTTCAACGCATGACGGATGAAGCCGCGCGCATGCAGGGCGAAGCCGATGCCGCCCGCGCCGCCGCCATTCCGCCCCCCGCCTTTGCCGAAGACCAGAAACAGGAGACTGTGACAGTGCCGACTGAAAAACCGGATGATGCGGATCGCATCGCCGCGCTTGAAGCGCGTGAGCGTGAATTGCAGGCCCGCGAAGCCGCCTTTGCTGAGGCGGATGCCGCCCGGCGTGGTGCTGAGATGGCCGCCTTTACCCAAAAGCTGGTGACCGAAGCGCGCATCCCCCAGGGGACCGTCCCGCGCATCCTGGCCTTTGCTGCCAGCCTGCCCGCCACTGGTGAGGTTTCCTTCACCGAAGGCGATGCCACCGTGAAGGAAGCGCCGCTGGATGCCTTCCGCGCTGTGCTGGCGGCTTTGCCTGCGCGTGTGGAATTCGGCGAAGTGGCGCCGGTGGGCAAGCTTGAATTCGCTGCGGATGATCCCGTGGCCATTTCCGCTGCAGCGCAAGCCTATCAGGCCGAGCGCGCGGTCGCGGGCGAAAGCGTTTCACACGCCTCCGCCGTTGAACATATCACGAAAAGGAGTGCTGCGTGAGCAACCCGCTTTTGATGAAGGCATTCACCGCTGGTGGTGCCATCAGCCCATATCGCATCGTGCGGCTGGCTTCCGCCGATACGGTGGAGCAAGCCGCCGCCGTGGCCAATGCGCTGATCGGTGTGAATACCGATCTGACGATTGTGTCCGGTGAGCGTGTGGAAGTTATGGTCCAGGGCATCGCCTGGGTTGAAGCCGGCGCCGCCATAACCATTGGCGCGCTGGTCACGACTGACAGCGTTGGCCGTGGTGTCGCCGCCGCGCCTGCCGCTGGCGTCAATAACCGCCACGTGGGTATCGCGCTGGATGCCGCTGTGGCCGCCGGTGATCAAATTCGCGTCCTGCTGAGCCCCGGCTCGGTCCAGGGTTGATCTGAAGGAATATAGCAATGGCAACCACCGCCTTCCCGGTAAACCCGAACCTGACCGCCATCGCGATTGGTTATCGCAACCGCGATATTGATCTGATCGCGGATCGCGTGCTGCCCCGCGTGGGCCGCGTGGGCAAGAAATTCAGTTGGACCCGCTATCCGCTGGCCGACGCCTATACCGTGCCATCCACCCGCGTGGCGCGCCGCGCGGAACCGACCGTGTTGGAATTCGGCGGTGAATTGGTGGCCGATGAATGCATTGATTACGGCCTGGACGATATTCTGCCCAATGATGAAGTGATGGCCTGGGAAGAAATGCAAAAGCCCGCTTCGGGTGGCCCTGTGTCCCCCATGGCGAAATCCACGTCGCTGCTTTCTGGCCTGCTGATGTTGGACCGGGAAATCCGCGTGGCGGGCCTGGTGTTCAATACCAACACTTATCCGGCGGCGAACCGTGCCACGCTTTCCGGCACCAGCCAGTGGTCTGATTTCACCAATTCCAATCCCGTGGATGCCATTCTGGCCGCTTTGGATGTGCCGATCTTCCGCCCGAATGTGCTAACCTTTGGCCAGGCCACCTGGTCCAAGCTGCGCCAGCATCCGCGTATGGTCACCGCCATCCTGGGCAACCAGGTCAATGCCGGTGCGGTTTCGCGCGAACAGGTCGCGGCCTTCTTTGAAGTGGGCCAAGTGATTGTGGGCGCGGGCTTCGTCAACACGGCGCGTAAGGGCCAGGCGGCCACCATGTCCCGCGTGTGGGGTAAGCATGCCGCGGCGCTGTTTATTTCGCAGGATGCCGCTGATGCGGACCAGCCGACCTTTGGCCTAACAGCCGAATTCGGCACGCGCATCGCGGGCACCATGGATGAACCCAAGATGGGCCTGCGCGGTTCTGTCCGGGTGCGCGTCGGCGAAAGCGTCAAGGAAGTGATCACGGCTTCTGGTTCGGGCTACTACTTCGAAAACGCGGTGGCCTGATCATGGCGAAGGACACCCAGAAAATCCGCGCGCTCCGCAACCTTGATGTTGATGGCGTGCGCATTGAAGAAGGCGCGGTGGCTGAAATTCGCCGCGACCTGGTCCCCGAACTCATCGCCCTGGGCGCGGTGGATGATGAGGTCGAGGAAGCGCCGGTGGCTGATGGGGATGAGGCCGCCGGCGCATCTTCCAGCGGCCAATCAAAGGGCCAAAAAAGGGCGAGTACTGCTCTGTGACCGCTTACTGCACCCCGCAGGATTTGATTGACCGCTTCGGCCAGAATGAGGTGGCGCAGCTTGCGCCATCCTTGCTCGGCCAGGTGGATACTGTGCGGGTGCAGCGGGCGTGTAATGACGCGGGCGATATGGTGGATGGCTATCTCCGCCCGCGCCACACTTTGCCGCTTTCGGCGGTGCCGACCATTTTGGTGAAGCTTTCCGCTGCCATTGCCCGCTTTGAATTGCATTTGGGCGGAGACCGCCAGCCGACCGATCAGGTGCGGCAGGACCGGGACCAGGCCATTGCCTTCCTGAAGGATGTTGCCGCTGGCAAGGCCGATCTTGGCATCACCAGCACGGGTGCTGAGCCTGTGGAAGATGCCACTGCCGTGCGCTTTAAGGCCGGCAGCCCAGGCGTGTTTGACGCCGACCTGGGCGCTTATCGCTGGGGTGGCCCGATATGATCGGCGCGCTGGAAGACGCGATTATTTGCCGCCTAAAAGAAGCCTTTGATGGCCGCCTGCGCGAAGTGGATCACAAGCCCGCGAAGTTTGACGCGGAGGAACTGCTGCGCGTCCTTTCCAACGCCCCCGCCATTTATGTGGCCTTCCTCGGCTTTCAGCGCACCGAACGCCCACCTGGTTCTGTCCGCGCGACGTATGGCGCGTACATGGTTGCCGCGAATGCCAGCGGCGAACGCGCGCGCCGGCGCGGCGATGAAGCAACCATCGGCGCCTACGAGATGGCGGTGGTTGCGGCCGCGACGCTTGAGCGCTGGGTGCCGGAAGGCGCCGCTGGGCCGATTGAAGTGCAAAGCTGCGAAAACCTTTACGCCACCGCTTTCGAAAAAGCAGGCCGCACGGTTTATGGCCTGGTGTGCGATGTACCGGTGCAAATCCAGGATGCCTGGGGTGTGCCGCAGATTGGTGGCGCGGCGGGTTTGGCTGATGCCACCGGCGCGCCGCCCACCACCCTGGATAACTTCATCACCTTCCACGCGGATCAAGACATCCCGCCCTTCGGCAATGTCGCCAAGCCGCCGCCCGCGCCGACATCCGGCGCCAATCGCGCCGATGCTGTCCTGCGCGTCACCCTTCCCACCACGTGAGGCACCTGATGTTTGTGAAGCCTGCCACCCCTGACCTGCTGGTCGCCAATCCTGAGGCCATCGCGCCCATGCCGCGCTATCTGCCGGTGGAAGGCGCGGAGGTGCCGGATACCGAATACTGGCGGCGCCGCATCGCGGATGGCGATGTGATCCTGGCGCCGGCGCCAGAACAGCAAACGACGCGCCGCGGCGCGGAAAAGGAGTAACCGATGTCCGGTTCCATCAGTTTCAACAACATCCCGAACGGCATTCGCGTCCCGGGCAGCTATGTGGAATTCGACAATTCGCGCGCGCTGCGCGGGTTGAATGATTGGCCCGCGCGCGTGCTGCTGATGGGGCAACGGACCGTCGGCGGCTCTGTGCCGGCTGGAACGCTTGTGCGGGTAACCGATGCTGCGCAGGCCAATCAGTTGTTTGGCATCCAAAGCATTTTGGCGAATATGTTCGAAGCGTGGTTCAGGGCGCCGTCGCTCATTGAAGTATGGGGCCTTGGGTTTGACGACGCGGTTGGTTCTGTAGCCGCCACGGGCTCCATCGCCATCACGGGTACCGCCACTGCGAACGGGACTTTTGCGTTTTCGGTTGCTGGTCGACGCCTTGCGATCCCAGTGACGTCCGGGCAGGCAGCGGCGGCGATAGCGGTTACCGCCGCTTTCGCGCTTCAGTCTGCTGGGATTGTGACCGCAACTGCGCCTTCGGGTACGATGAACCTGAGCACCATCAATAAGGGCGAGCATGGGAATTCTATTGATGTGCGGTTGAACCCTTTGCCTACAGACCAGTTTCCGGCTGGGATCAGTGCCACGGTTACTGCAATGTCTGGCGGTTCCTTGAACCCGTCTATAACCGCGCCCCTGGATGCAATCGCGGATACTTGGTTCACAGATTTTGTGATGCCCTGGACCGATGCGACGAATATCAGCGCATTGGAGGCGCGCCTGGCCAGTAATTGGGGGCCGCTGGTGCAGCGCGATGGCCATGGCTGGGTTGGGGTTTCTGGTGCGCATGCGACCTTGACGACCTTGGGTGCCGGGCGAAATTCGCCCAATATGTCCATCATTGGCGCCCGGTCTTCGCCGACGCCGCCATGGCAATGGGCGGCCACCTTTGCGCATGTGTCCATTGCTGCACTGGCGATTGACCCGGCGCGCCCGGTGCAAACCCTGCAATTGCCCGGCTTGGTCGCGCCGCTGGTCAGCAACCGCTTTACCTTCCAAGAACGCGACCTGCTGCTGCGCGATGGCATTTCCACCTTCCGCGTAAATTCGGCGGACCAGGTCTTCATTGAACGCGCCGTCACGACTTATCAAACATCGCCTTCAGGCGCTGAAGATATCAGCTACCTGGATGTGGAGACGATCAAGACGCTGTCCTACATCCGCTACGATTTGCGCGCGATGATCGCGCAGCGCTTCCCGCGCCATAAGCTGGCCAATGACGGCACGGCCTTCGCCCGCGGGCAGGATGTCGTGACGCCCGGCACGCTGAAGGCCGAAATTGTCGCGCGCTTCAAGCAATGGGAAGCGGCGGGCCTGGTGGAAGGCGTGGACCAATTTAAGCAGGACATCATTGTGGTGCGGAGCGAGAGCGACCCGAACCGCGTGGATGCGCTGCTGCCACCCGACCTGGTGAACCAATTCCGCGTGCTTGCCGCGCAAATCGAATTCCTGCTGTAATTTGAGGAGAAAGCGACATGCCGCAATTCCTGGGCCGCGCGACCATTCGCGTCAATGGGCAGGTGATCGAAAGCGCCAAGGGCGCCAGCCTGGATGTGGGTGGCACCAAGCGCAACCCCGTCACGGTGGGCCGCGTGGTTGGCTGGTCAGAAGAAACCATGCCCGCCAAGGTCGAATGCGAAACCAGCCTGCGCAGCGGGCAGTCCATCGAAACCTTCCGCCGCTTGGCGGGGGTGACGGTGATCTTCGAATGCGACACGGGCCAGCGCTACGTGGTCAACGACGCGTTCCTGACCGATACGCCGACGATGAAGGATGGCGAAGGCGGGAACATCACGCTCAAATTCGCAGGGCCTGCGGCTGAGGAAGTGCTGTAATGCGCGCTACCATCAAGATTATCCTGAAGGAAGCGCTGGTGCTGCGGAACGCCGAGACCGGCGCGGAAGTGCTTCGGATTGCGGAGATTGACTTCCGCGAACCGCGCGCGGGCGATATGGCAGCGGCCATGGATGCCGGCGGCAAGGATGGCACGGGTTCCATGATTTTGGCGCTGGCCGCCCGCTGTTCCGGCCTTTCGCGCGCGCAGGTGGATGATCTTTCGATTGAGGATTTCTTCCAGATTTCCGAGGTCGCCACGGGTTTTTTGCAGTTTGGCCCGCAGACTGGCTCGACTGCTGCGAGATCGTCTGGGGGACCTTCGGGCTTGCCGGTGGGTGGCAACGCTGGACTGCCGCCGAGCTTCGGTTCCTGACGCAACGCGCGGTGGAATGGAACCGCCGCATGACCGCGAGGTAGTCATATAAATGTCGGGTTCCCTCCGACTATCAATCATGATCGAGGCGATTGACCGCGCATCGCAGCCCTTGGCGGCGTTGCAGGCGCGGCTTGGTGGCATTGCGGCGGGCATGCTGGCTGTTGGCCAGGCGGCGCAGCGGCTTTCCAATGTCAGTGGTGCCAGTTTGCTGGCCGGTGCGCTGGGCAATGTGGCCGGGCGCGCGCGCGATGCAGCGGGCGCGGTGGCGGGGCTGAGTGCCAAGCTGGCGATTGGCGCGGCGGGTGGCGCGTTTCTGTTCAATCAGCAGTTTGTGCGCGGTGCGGCGGATTTTCAGAATTATCAGATCACCCTTGAAACTGTCATGGGTAGTGCGGAAGCCGCGTCTGCACGGCTTCAGGAATTGACCCAGTTTGCCAACCAAACACCCTTCAGTGTGGGCGAAGTGGTTCGCGCTGGTGTGGCGTTGCAGACGCTGGGCATCCGTGGGGAAGCGGCGAACCGATCCTTGACCGCAGCAGGGGATGCGGCATCGGTTTTTGGCGGTGGGCTTGATGCTGCCATCAACGCAATGAACGCAGTACTGCGCGGTGAAAATGACCCCATCGAACGGTATGGCATTCAAGCGCGGACCGAAGGCCGAAAATTAACACTCAGTTGGATCGAAAATGGCCGTGAAATGATGGCCGAGGCGGATAAGAACAACCGCGCCCAGGTCGCCAGGATTACCGCGCTGGCGATGGCAGGCGTGGCGCCGGAAGGGATGAAAAAAAAGGCGCAGACCTGGGATGGCATGCTTTCCAACCTCGCAGATGCCTGGTCCAATTTCACGCGCAGCGTGGCGAATTCCGGCCCTTTCCAGTTTCTTCAGGACCAATTGAGAGACGTCTTGGCCTGGATTGAGAGGATGAAATCCGAAGGCCGCCTGGATGAATGGGCGCGGGATATCGGCACCAGCATCACGCGCGCCTTTGAAGCGGTGCGCCAATTCGTGGTCGGCACGGAAGAAACGCCGGGCGTCATTGATCGGCTTTCGAGTGTTTTTGACCGTGTGTCTAAGGTTCTGGGGCCAGTGGTAAATCACTTCGGCGGGCTGGAAACCCTGCTGGTCGCGATGGGTGTGCTGCTGGGTGGCCCGCTGATTGCGGCGGTGATTTCGCTGGGCGCGGCGATGACAACGCTTTCGGTGGCACTGCTGCTAACCCCGGCTGGCTGGTTCGCCATGGCGGCTGCTGGCATGGCGGCGCTGGGCATTGCCATCTACCAAAATTGGGAAGGCATTGAGGCGCTGTTCGGGCGGCTGGGTGATGCCTTTCGCGCCTTCATGAATTCCGAACAGATGCAGGAAGCCGGGCGCATCTTTAATGTTTTCGCTGATGCCGTCGCGGAACGCTTTAACGCCTTGGCGCAGGTGTTTACCGACGTGGGCAACGTGCTGAAAGGCGTGTTGTCTGGGCTGCGGAGCTACTTCCAGCCGGTGATTGATGCCGTGAGTTTTGTTATGGACCGCGTCCCCGGCTTTGGCGGGGGCGGCGGCGGTGCAGCGGCGCCCACGCCGCGCGATGCGGGCCGGGGCAATGGCCTGCGGCGCCAATCCATTTATGGCGACAATGCCCTGCCGGATGGCGCGGGCGGCGGCGTGATGCCTCCGGCCAATGATGTTCGCGTTCAAGCGGGGCTGGATGTGCAAATCCGCGCGCCGGAAGGCTTTGGTGTATCAGTCACGCAGCGCGGCGCGGATGAAGGTATGGCTTTGAATGTGCGGCGCGGAATGTTGGCCACGCCATGAGTGAAGCCCTCACCAGCCTCGCCAGCTTTTCCACGGCGCTGCCTTGGGTTGGCGCCAATCTGCGGCCTGGTGCTTTGCGTGGGCTGCTTTTCTATGTTTCGAAATCGGAAGACACTGCGGTGCGTCGCTGGGTGACGCATGAATTTCCGGGCCGGGATGAACCCTGGCACGAAGACATGGGCGCCAAGACGCGCAGCTTTTCCATCGAAGGCCTGCTGATTGGCGCCGATGTTGTTTTGCAGGCCCGCGCCTTTTCCCGCGCCGCCGCGGACCCGGAAGTGGCCACGCTGCTGCACCCCTGGCTGGGCGGCATGCAGGTGGTGGTTCAGGATTGCCGGATCAGCTTCGACGTGAATGAAGCCCGCGTGGCGCGGATTTCGCTGCGCGTGGAAAAGGCCGGCACCAAGCCCGCGCCAGTGATTGAAGAAGATGGCCTTGGCAGTGTGCTGGCCGATGCGGAAGAAGTGCTGACCGCCGCCCAGGCTGCCTATGCGGAATACCGCTACATGCGCGCGGCTGCTGATTTTGTGATTGATAGTTTCAAGGCCAGCGTCATGGGGATTGCGGGCGCCATCGAAGGCGCGCTCGCCAATACCGGGCAAAGCGGTGCGGCTGCCGGCAGTGTCGCGGCGCTTGCCAGTATGAATGATGCGGCGATTGTGTCCGACACGGCGGTGCCGCTGGCGCTGGCCACGGCGGCGCGCGATGTATCCGCCCTTGCCGGCGCGCGCGCGGCGCTGACGCGGGGCGCGGATGCTGCGCCGGTGCCGGCCTTTGAAGCGCTGGGCGCACTCACCAGCCAGGAATTGGTGCCGGCGGCGACAAGCCCCGCCACCACGCCCGCGCGCCAGCAATTGGCCACGGCGAATGACGCGCTGGGCGTGCTGGCGGCGGCGATTTTCGCTGGCGAATTCGCGCGCGCCGCGGCTGCTGTGCCCTGGGCTTCGCGCGATGATGCCATGGCTGCGCGGGACCGCGTTTCGGATGCTTTGGCGGCGGCGGCGGACCGCGTGGCGGCGCTTGGCTGGGATGGTGTGTGGCAAAGCCTGATGGCGCTGCGCGCTTCCATGGCGGCAGATTTGGCGCAGCGCGCAGCACCGCTGCCGCGCATCAAGCGCCTGGAATTGCCGAGCGTGATGCCCAGCACGGTGATCGCGTATCAATTGGATGGCGACAGTATTTCCGATGTGTTTGGCCGTGGCGCTGCTTTGGTTGCGCGCAACCGCGTGCGCCATCCGGGCTTCGTGCCTGCCGGCAGCCCGATTGAGGTGCTGGCATGAGTGCCGCCATTGCCGCCGATGTCGCGCTGATTGTGGGTGGGCTGATATATCGCGGCTGGCGGAGCATGAAATGCAGCCTGGGGCTGGATGCCGCGGCGGCGGAAATTTCCATTGAATTGGCGGAACGCTGGGCAGGCGCGGAAGATGCAGCGCAAATCGCGCGCAGCATTCGGCCCGGCGCGGAATTCGCACTCACGCTTGAAGGCGTGGAGGTGGTGAAGGGTTATCTTGATTCGCTCGAAGTCAGTTACGACGCGACGAACCACACACTGACGGTGCGCGGCCGCGAAGTGACCGCAGATTTGGTGGACTGCGCGGCGACGCTGGATGGGCCTTACGAATTTGCAAATATCGGCTTGGAAGAAGCCGCGCGCCGCATCGCCGAACCTTATGGCATCACGGTGCGGGCAGAGACTGATCTGGGGAAGCCCTTCGCGCGCTTTTCGATCCAGCCCGGCGAAGCGGCTTGGGAAACAATTGCTCGCGCTGCGCGGGAACGCGCGGTGATTGCGACCGGGGATGGGCTGGGCACGCTGATCCTGACCCGTGCTGGCGAGGGCGGTGAAGCAGCCGGTGCGCTGCGCCTGGGCGGCAAGGATGGGAATATCCTGCGCGCCAATGGCAGTTTTGACGCGGCTGAACGCCACAATGTTGTGGTGGTGCGCGGCCAGGCGCAGGGCGAAACCTCGGCCAGCCAGGGCGAAGCGCGCGCCAGGGATGAAGACATTCTGCGCCACCGGCCGAAGGTGATCCTGGCGGAAGCGCAGGGCGAAGGCGTGACCTTTCAGGACCGTGCCGCGCATGAAGTGCGGGTGGCTGCCGGGAAGTCGCGCCGTGTGCGCTACACCGTGCCGGGCTGGCGCGGATCCTCGGGCAATCTGTGGATGCCAAACACCAAGGTGTGGGTGGAAGACGCTTTCCTGGAACTGGAACGCGAATTGCTGATTTCCAATGTGGTCTTCAGCCTGACCGAACAGGGCACCGTGACGGAATTGCAGGTGGCCCCCGTGGATGCCTACGCGCTGCTGCCTGAGCCGGGCAAGGGCGGTGGCGGCGGGGAAAGCGGGCCGTTCGAGACGAAGATCTACACCCGCGAGAATGACCGTGAAGCCTGGAAGCGCGTCAACGAATGAACATGGATGACATGAAGCGCTTCATGGCGCCGTTGCAGCGCCGCGTGATGCTGGCGATCAGCCGCGGCACGCTTGGCCCGGTGGATGACGCAAGCGGGCTACAGCGCAGCCAGGTGACGCTGCTGGCCGGCGAAACGCGCGACAATGTGGAACGGATCCAGCCCTATGGCCTCAGCGCGGTGCCGATGGCGGGCGCGGATGTGCTGGTGGTGTGTGTGGGCGGCAACCGAGACCACCCGGTGATTATTGGCGTGGATGATCGGCGCCACCGCCCGACCGGGCTGCAACCCGGCGATGTCTGCATCTATTCTTATCAGTCGGGCCACAAGATCACGCTTAGGGCGGACCGGACGATTGAAATTGAGGGTGATGACATCACCATCAAAGCAGACACAAAGATCACGCTGGAAACGCCTTTAGTCGAAGTGACCGGCGCTTTGGATGTGATGGGCGATATCCGCGACCGCGCGGCAAGCGGCGGCATGTCCCTGAATGGGATGCGCGCGGATTACAATGCGCACGTCCATGGTGGCGGGCCGGGGCCAACCCCGCCGATGGCGCCATGATCGCGCTTTCCTGGAATGACGCGCAGGGCGCCGCCGATCTGGCGCTGAATGCCACCGGCGCGCTGGCAAGCGATGACGCGCTGCAGACAGCGGTTGTGCTGTCGCTGTTCTTGGATGCCCGGGCGCGGCCTGATGACGGCGCCGAAGGCCACCGGCGCGGTTGGGTGGGCGATGCCTTCACCCCAGAAGACCGTGTGGGGTCGCGGCTTTGGCTGCTGAAGCGCGAAAAGCACACCGAAGAAACGCGCCGCCGCGCAGAAGACTACGCGAATGAGGCTTTGGCCTGGCTGGTGGATGCGGGCCTGGCCAGCAGCGTTTCCGTCACCGCCGTCTGGGTGGCGCGAGGCGTGATGGGCCTGGCTGTCAGCATCGCGACCGCGGGCGATATCGCGACCAGTCAATACACCATGAGGCTCTGACCATGCCCTTTGCGCGCCCTTCACCCGCAAATATCCGAGACCGCATGGGCGCCGAAATTGCGGTGGCACTGCCTGGTGCGGATGCGCGGCTGCGGCGTTCCATGGAAGAAATTCTGGTCCGCGCCGTCGCCATCGCCAGCCACGAATTGCACGGCTACATCGAATGGGCATCGGCGCAAATCCTGCCGGATACGGCGGAAGATGAAGTGCTGGCGCGCCATGCCGCGATTTGGGGCCTGACGCGGATTGCCGCCACGGCCGCGATCGGCGCGGTGACCTTCACCGGCACGGCTGGTGCTGTGGTGCCAGCGGCCGCGGAACTTCGGCGCGGCGATGATGCGCGGTTTCTGCTGGCCGCCGATGTGACCATTGGCGGGGGCGGCACTGGCACGGGGAATGTGACCGCGCGCGTGGCAGGTGCGGCAGGAAACGCCCAGGCGGGAGTGGCGCTGCAATTAGTGGCGCCCGTGGCGGGCATTCAGCCCAGTGCCGTGGTTGCCGCTGGGGGCTTGGCAGCGGGCGCGGATGCGGAAACGGATGCGGGCCTGCGCGCGCGGCTGCTGCAACGCATTCAGACACCGCCTGCGGGTGGCGCCAAGGATGATTACGTGACTTGGGCACTGGCCGTGGCGGGTGTGGAACGGGTCTGGGTTTATCCTTTGTGGCTTGGCCCGGGGACGGTGGGCGTGGCCTTTGTCACCACCGGGGGCGCCGTTCCTGGCGCGCCCTTGGTGGCGGCGGTGCAGGCTGCGCTTGATCTGCGCCGGCCTGTGACTGCTGCGGTGACGGTGTTTGCGCCGGCAACCCAGGCGGTGGCGCTGACGATTGATCTTTCGGTGGACACGGCGGCGATCCGCGCGGCGGTGTTGGCGGAGCTTGCGGATTTCTTTGTGCGCGAAGCGGAGCCAGGTGGCGTGATCCGTGTATCGCGCATCTCGGCCGCGATCAGCGGTGCGCTGGGGGAAGTGGCGCATCTGCTGTTGGCACCCACCGCCAATATCACCCTGCCGGCTGGCACCATTGCCACGCTCGGCACCGTGACCTGGGCCTGACGCATGGATAGCAGCGCCTATCTTTCGCAATTGATCGGCCTGCTGCCGCCGGGCGATGCGCTGGCGCGTGAGCCTGGTTCACGGCTTGAGCGCCTGCTTTCCGTGCCGGCGGCGGAATTGGCGCGGGTGGATGGCCGGGTGGAAGCGCTGCTGACCGAAAGCGACCCGGCGCGCACGACTGAAATGCTGGCGGATTGGGAACGCGCGCTGGGCTTGCCCGACATCTGCTACCCTAATTTTCAATTCAGCCGCGCATCGCGCGCCAGGTACTTCGATGGCGCCGGTGTGCTGCGCGAAGCGGCGGTGGATGAGCCACGCTATTTATATGATGCGCTGGGCCAGCGCACGGAAGCCGTGCTGGTGGAGGCGGCGGCGACGAACTACGTCACCCAGCCATATTATCAGGTTGGTGCCAGTGGTCAGTGGTTTCTTCTCGGCTCCGGATTTTCTGCGACCCCCAATTATGCGCTGGCGCCAGATGGACGTTTGACCGCTGCCCGTGTTCAGGTGGCGGCCGCCGTGGCAGCGTGGTTGCTTCGATTCAACACTTCCGGTTTGCCGATCAACACGCAATGTGTGGCCAGTTTTTATGTATACGCCCGCAGCCTTGGCAACTTATCCTCCGCGGTTGTTGACTTGAATGACACTGCGGGCGTTAATGTTGTGGGCCAAGTCGCGGTAGGCGAATGGCGCAGGGTGGTTGTGTCTGGATTATCGAGTGGGACTATCCCGACTAAGCAGTGGTTGGACCTGCAATTTGCACAACTGACCACCGGCGCCGTCGATATTGATATTTGGGGAGTGCAGCTTGAGGCGGGCGATGTGGCAAGTAGCCTCATTTTACCAGTCGCCCCTGGCACGCTTGGCCCCACCACCCGCGCCGCCGATCAGCTTTACATCGCGACCACGCAGGAACGCCGCCAGCGCATTCTGGCACGGCTGATTGAGCGGTTCGAGCCCACGCCCGCCGCCATTATCGGCCTGGCCACGCGGCTCGGCAGTGCCGTCACGCTGAGCGAATTCCGCCCGCATGATTGTGAGGATGATTGCGAAGCGCCCGTGCTGGATGACGCCTGGGCGCATGCCTTCCAGGTGGCCGGCGGCGCGCAGCAGGTGGCGGAATTGACCTGCGAAGACACATGCGAAACGCCGCTTAGCCAATGGCGTACCGGCGCTTATGAGTGCGCGATCCGGCGCTTCGCGCCCGCGCATACCGTCCCGATTTTCAGCTATGGCGCGCCACCGCCGCCGCCGCCACCAGTACCGTCGATTATCACCAGCGGCCTGGTGATGCACCTGGATGCTGGTGATGCGGCTTCTTACCCAGGCAGTGGCACGGCTTGGACTGATCTGAGTGGGGCCGGGAATAACGGCACGCTGACCAATGGTCCGACCTATAGTGCGGCGAATGGTGGGCAGATTATCTTTGACGGCAGCAATGATTTCGTGGGGGCCGGAAACGCGGCGGGGTTGCAGCTTTCGGTCTTCACACTGGAGATTTGGTTCAAGGCGAATAACACCAATTCCAACTATCGTGGCCTTTTGGTCAAGGAGCTTGCCTGGGGTTTGTACCTATTCAACAACACCCTTGGAAGCTACGACCCGCATTTAGAAACCTTTTATGCCACGGAGATATATGCCGGCGACAACACTTGGCGGCAAGCCGTGGTGACAATTGCCGCTGATGGTGGCGCAACCATTTATGTCAACGGCTCTTTGGTGCTGACCGCTTCTGGGTCGGTTAGCAGCCAAGCCAATCCGGTGACGGTCGGTTCTGGAGTCGGCCTTCAATTCATGAGCGGTAGCGTTGCCATCGCCCGCATCTATAACCGCGCCCTTTCTGCACCCGAGATCATTCAAAACTTCGACGTAAATCGGGGGAGGTTTGGCCTGTGAAGCAGATATCCCCCTTGATCACACGAAAAGGACAAGACCATCATGCAGCGCGTTAACCGATCCTCCGCCGTAGTGGCCCTGCCAGCAGCGCCTGCGGGCGGCACACCTGGCTATTTCACCGGGGGTAATCCTGGCGCTGGCCAGCCCGCTACGGTGCCCGGATATGAATGGTTCAATGCCGTCCAGGAAGAATTGCTGAGCGTGATCCTGCGTGGCGGCATCACCGCTTCCAATGCGGATTTGGCGCAGGTGCGGAAATCACTGGATCGGCTGTTTGGCGGTGGGCTGGCCAGCCTTTCCGTCAATACCAGTTTGACGGTGGATGATGCCGGCTTGGTGCTGGTGAATGCATCCGCGGACGCGCGCACGATCACGCTGCCGGCGGCGGCGGCGCTCGGCGGCCGGCCGATCCAATTTCAGATCGAGAAAATCGACAGCAGCGCAAATGCCGTCACGGTTCAGCGCGCCGGCGCCGATACGATTGAAGGCGCGACATCCGTGGTGCTTTCCGGGCAATGGGCCAACGTGACATTGGTATCCGACGGCGGATCAGCTTGGGTGGCGCTGCGGCCACAAATTCCCGCCGCGACGACTGGTTTGGCGGGGATCACCCGCTTCGGGACTGGCGCTGAAACGGACGCCGGTACGCTTTCGGATGTGGCGGTGACGCCAGCCAGTTTGGGGATCGCGACGCGGAACTACGCCAACCCCGGCTATGCGCGCCTGCCGGGTGGTCTGATTATGCAGTGGGGCGTCACCAACAGTGGCGATGTTGGCACTTCATTCACCGCCACTTTTCCAATCGCGTTTCCGAATGCCGTGCTGAGTTTACAGGGTCTGCCGAAAGGCAATGGCGGAAATGGCTCTTTCGCGATCTACGACGGCATCGCCACGCTGACGGGCTGCACCTTCACCATGAATGAGTGGGCTGCCATTGTTCAGAATGTTTCCGTCGCTTACCTCGCCATCGGTCGCTGAGAAAGGAACCCCACCATGACATCTTACCCAGGTATCGACCTTGGTTCGCTTCTCCCGCCAGGTGGCGATGAACAAGAACCCAGGGTCGTGACTTATTTCGCTGATCTGGATGCCGATGGCCGCCCGCTCGGCTTCTACACGCCGGAAATCCATGGCGATGCCATCCCGGATGGCGCGGTGGAAATCAGTGAGGAAATCCACGCCGCCTGGCTGGCCGATACCGCCCGCCAGCGCTGGAATGGCGAAGCGCTCGAAGCCTGCGATCCGCCACCGCCGCCACCGCCGCGGCCAGTCACGGATGTGAGCTTCTGGCAATTCATGATGGCGGCCTGGAAGCTGAACTTCATCACGCATGCCCAGGCGCTGGCCGCCGTGCAGTCGCGCACCATGCCGCCTGCCTTTGCGCTGGCGCTGTCGGACCTGCCGGAAGAACAAAGGCTGGAAGCGGAACTGAAATTCGCCGGCATCACGCGCATGCTGAGGTCTGACCCGATGTTTGCCCTGGTGGTGGGCGCGGATATCGCGACCGATGAGCAGATTGATGGCGTTTTCGCCGTGGCGGGCGCCATCGCATGAACCGCGCGTCGGCAACAATCAGCCTTAGAAGGGGGCACTGAAGCATGGCTACATTCAATAAATTCCACAGTTTTGTGGCGGCGCGGAACAATGGCGTGCATAACCTGGGCGCACACGCGCTGAAGGTGATGCTGACCAACACCGCGCCGGTCGCCAGCAATACGGTCCGCGCCAACCTGACTGAAATTGCTGCAGGCAATGGCTATGCCGCGGGCGGCCTGGCCGTGGTGGTCACCGCTTCGGATCAGACGGCCGGCGTTTATAAGCTGGTCTGCGATGACGTTGTGCTGACGCCCACGGGGCCGATCGGCCCGTTCCGCTACGCGGTGCTTTATAATGACACACCGACTTCCCCGGCTGATCCCTTGATCGCCTGGTGGGATTACGGTTCTTCCATCACGCCCAATGTCGGCGAACCATTGACCATTGATTTCAGCGCCGTGAATGGCGCGCTTCAGGACACGTGATGGGGCAGGACCTGATCGTCAAGCTGCGCCAGGTGCTGGCTGAATTGGCGCGGCCTGGCGCGCAAAAAGATGATTGGTTTGCCTGGGCGGCCGGGCAGATGGCGCACGCCATGATCGGCGCCGTGCTGGCGGGTGGCCTGGCGTTTTTAGTGGCGCCGATCTGGGCATTCCTGGCGGCGACGCTGGGCTACGCGGCGGCGAAGGAAGTGCCGGATTTCCGGCGCGCGCCAAGCTGGGCTGGGGCGCGGGATAGCGTTCAGGATAGTCTTTTTGTGGCCTCAGGCGCTGCTTTGGCGTTGGCCATTGGTGGTGGGCATGAGCGGCTTTTCATCGTCGCTGGCTTGGCTGCGATGATCGGCCTGGGCTTGGGCATATGGGCGCGCCTGGCGCGGGGAGGAAATGGCTGATGGCAAAATTAGTTAATCGCGCCCGCATGGGCACGGCTACCACCGGCACTGGCACGATCACTGTTGGTGCAGCGACTGCGGGATTTCAGTCTTTTGCGGACGCCGGCGTCAGCAACGGCGATGCGCTTCGGTATGTGATCGAAGATGGTTCAGCCTGGGAAATCGGCACGGGCATTTACACTGCGGCAGGCACCACACTTTCCCGCGGTCCAATCGCGTCTTCCATTGGTGGTGGCGCGATCAATCTGAGCGGCGCGGCGGTGGTTTTTGTCGCGGCAGTGGCCGAAGATATTGCCCAGCCCTCGCGTGTGGATATTTACACGACGCCAGGGACAACCGCCTGGGAAAAGCCGGTTGGCGCGAAATTCATTGAAATAATTTTGCTTGGCGCCGGCGGCGGCGCTGGTGGCGGCGGCAAGCGCGCGGCAGGCGTTGGTGTCTCGGGTGGCGCTGCCGGGGCCGGTGCGGCGCGCAATCATGCAGTTATTCCAGCATCCGCGCTGCCTGATTCGGTGCCGGTTGTTGTCGGCGCGGGCGGCCTTGGCGGTGCCGGCGCCACTGCCAATTCAGCGAATGGGCTCGATGGAACGGCGGGCGGGGACACCACCTTCATCCCTGCTGGCGGTGGGCAGGGGTTATTTGCGAGCGGCGGTGGCCGTGGAACGGGTGGAAACGCCGCAACCTCAAGCGGCGGCACAGCGGGGCTTCGAGGGCTGATTGCCGGCGTGGCTGGCGGCAGCAGCACCATCACAGCAAATGGCGGTCCGGGCGGGCAAGGCTACGCTGGCACTGGTGGCGGTGCGGGCGGTGGCATTACTGTTGCGAACGTGTTTTTGCAGGGTGGATCAGGGGGCATCTCGTTTATGCAATCGCGTGGCGCCGCAACTGGTGGCTCAGTTGCGGGCGCCAATGGCGGCTCCGGCGTTTCCACAATTCCAAACAGCGGCCTGCCTGGTAGTGGCGGCGGCGGTGGCGCTGGAAATCCTGCGGGTGACGGCGGGTTGGGTGGCACGGGCGGAGATTACGGCGGCGGTGGCGGCGGCGGCGGTGCAGCGCGTGATGGTGCGGGCAATGCTGGCGCTGGTGGCGATGGTGGCGACGGTATCGCCATTATCATCACCCATTTTTGAGGAGGCGGTGATGCAATTCCTGACGCGCCCCGACGGCACTGTGCCGCCCGATGCGCTTGTGCCGCCAGGCGCGCGGCTGACGCGGCCAACTGCCCAGCCTGCCCCGCCTGCCCACCATATGATGCGCGATTTGGGTGACGGCGAGCAGATCGGCGGTGTCTGGTATCAGCGCTGGACTGCGGTAGTGGTGCCGGTGGTGGTGCCTGCTGAGGTGTCGCCGATCAAAGCCAGGCGCGCTTTGAGGGCGGTTGGTATTTTGCCAGTGGTGGAAGCGGCCTTGGCCCAAGCCGGGCCCCAGGCGCAGGAGACTTGGGAATACGCGATCACAATTCCACGCAATGAACCGATGTTGCTGTCCATCGCCGGCCAGCTTGGAATGACATCTGCTGAATTAGACGCGATTTTTATCCTGGCTGAGGGCCTGTAATGATTTTTGGCGCGCTTGGCGCTGCGCCACTTGGCGATGATGGCGTATTTTCTGCCGGCACCGCGTATGTGCTGGTGGCTGATGCGGGTGTGTTCAGCCTGGCCGGGCAGGATGTGGCGCTGCTGTTCGCGCGGCGGCTGGTGGCGGATGCCGGTGTTTTCAGCCTGGCCGGGCAGGATGTGGCGCTGCTGCTGGCGCGGCGGCTGGTGGCTGATGCGGGTGCTTTCAGCCTGGCTGGGCAGGATGTGGCGCTGCTGCTGGCGCGGCGGCTGGTGGCGGATGCCGGTGTTTTCAGCCTGGCCGGGCAGGATGTGGGTTTTGTCTTCACGACATCCAGCGGCGCAGCATTCGCGCGCGCGCTGCACCGGCACGCGCAGCTCGGCCGGCAGGGATCGCGGCCGGCCGTGCTGGCGGTGCAGGTGCTGGCTGCGGCCCCAAAGGGGCGGATTTCAACGAAAGGGTTGGGTGGACCATGACCGGCATGCAGTATTGGCAGGGCCAATCGGTCGAATTGCGGGTGGTGTTTTTGGGCCTGGATGGCCTGCCTTTGGCCGCCGCCGGCGTGGCCTTCCGGGTGAAGAAGCCGGACGCGTCGCTGGTGAGCGTATCCGCCCAGGCGGACCCTGCCGTGGCCAATCAGTGGGTTGGCTATGTGGTGGCGGACCAGGCCGGGGTTTGGACCGTGAAAGCAAGCTGCACCACGCCGCGCGCCGCGGTGGATCAAAGCAGCTTTACAGTGATGGCATCCCTGCCCGGCTAGGCGGGGGTCCTGGCCGCAGACACGGCCTGGAACCGAGAGTTAGGACCTCTCACGGGTAAAACCCGCCCCGCCCGCGCCGGGCCGGCAACGGGGGGCGTACGCGATAGAGGTTAACCGAATGTTAAGTGCTGAACTGACGCCTGCCCGCCCTGCGGTCCCCGTGGCCGCATGGATGGGGGGTAAGAAACTACTCGCGAAACGCATCATCGAACGGATCGCGGTGATCCCGCACACTTGTTATGTGGAGCCGTTTATCGGAATGGGTGGCGTGTTTCTGCGCCGGCCTTTCCGGGCGAAGGCTGAGGCTATCAATGATCTGTCGGGTGATGTCGCTAATCTGTTCCGGGTGCTGCAACGGCATTACGAACCCTTCCTGGATATGCTGCGCTGGCGCCTGACGAGCAGGGAGGACTTCCACCGGCTGATGGCCCAGGAACCCACCAGCCTGACGGATTTGGAACGGGCGGCGCGGTTCCTGTACCTGCAAAGGGTGTCCTGGGGCGGGAAGGTGACCGGGCGGACCTTTCAGGTTTCGCTCACGAATCCGGGCAAATTCAACCTGCCGAGGTTGGTGATGGTTCTCGAGGAGGTCCACGAACGCCTGGCGGGGGTGGTGATTGAGAACCTGCCTTATCAGGAACTGATCCCGCGCTATGACCGGCCTGAGACGCTGTTT
>JBILPX010000358.1:0-3177 GCA_044373565.1 Roseomonas sp. | reverse complement strand
AGCCGCGCCACCACCGCCGCGTCGGCAGTTTTTTGGTTATCGAGCAGGATGCGCGAATGGCAGGTGGTGGGGTGCCCCGCGATATCAATAATATCCTTGAGCCCCACCGGCAGGCCATCCAGCGCGGAACGCGGGCCGCTGCGGGCAATGCGTCGCCCGGCCTTCACTGCTTGTTCGCGTGCCTCATCCCAAAGCGGGCGCACAATGGCATTGACCTTGCCACCCACATCCTCGGCCCGCGCATGCAAGGCATCGAGGTATTCAACGGGGGAGAAACGCCGCCGCGCAATGCCGGCAGAGGCTTCGGTCAGCGAAAGCTCATGCAGGGCCTTCATGCGCGTGACCCCTTGGCGGGGATTGGCGCGGCATAGGCCGGCATGGGTTCCGCCTTTTCATCGGCTGGGCGCGTGAAGGCGCTTGCCATGCGCCGCGATGCGGCGATGGCCTCAGCCACTTCCTTGGGATGAGACTTGAGCCCAGCGGTAAAGCCCGCCGCGCGGGCCAGGATTTCTTCTTCGGTCATTGAAATGGTCGCCCCCATACTGCGGCAGCTACCCTGCAGCAAAAGCCGTGTTTCTGGAACCCTGCCGCCAGCACTCTTTCTAAAACTTGCCCTGTTCCTTCAGCACTTCTTCCGCCACGCGCAGCGCATCAATCGCAGCGGGAAAGCCGCAATAGGCAACGGCATGGGTGAAAATCTCCGAAATCTCCTCAGCCGTGCAGCCATTATTGAGCGCTGCCACCAGATGGATGCGCAGCTCATGCGGGCGATTGAGCGCGCAGATCATGGCGAGCGTGATCAGGCTGCGTTCGCGCCGATCAAGCCCCGGCCTTTGCCATAGCGTGGCATAGGCGAATTCCTCGGAAAGCCGGCGCACAGCAGCGTTGAAGGGATTGGTGCCAGCGTCGCGCTTTTCCATATACGCGCTGCCGAGCACTTCATGCATCACCGCCCGGCCTTCGGCGCGCAGCGCGTCATGGGCTTCTTGTTGGTCCATCATCTTGTCCTTTCAGGGCGTATCGTGGTCAGGCTCGGAGCATTTTCAAGCCAAGTGGAAACACTTGGCGACTCGGAAAATGCGACCCAACTAAGGTTTAGCGCATGTCCGGTGAACGAAAGTGAGGCGGACATGGGCTAAAGCTGCGCTAGGGAAAACGTGGTGGTGTCCTGCAAATCCTTGCCGAACCAGGAACGTATGCCGGCGCTATGGCTGGACAGCGCACGCGGCACGCCATTTTCCACCATCACCGGCACATCATGCCCAGGGATCAGCACGCATCCGGGATGGGTGCGGCAAATCTCCCAGACCATTTCAATCGTCGCGCGGCTGACTGCTGCGTCATAGGTCATATCCGTTGTGCGTGTGGTCAACTCCACGCGGTTCTTCACCGCATCCTGCAACAGCACCACCGCCTGCGGCGCGCCCGCAATCAGGAACAGCAAATGCCCAGGCGTGTGGCCAGGCGAAAGATGCGCCGTGATGCCGGGCAGCACTTCCTGCCCATCATCCATCAATTGTACGGTCGGCCAACGGCTGAGCGCTTCCACCGCATGTTCCGGCACGGCGGTCTCCCCCCAACCCACACCAAGCGCCCAGGCCAATTCCTTGCGCCCGACATGAATCCGCGCATCACGAAACATGGGCCAATTCACCACATGATCATGGTGCAAATGACTGACCAAAAGATCCGTCACATCGGAAAGCTTCACCCCGTGTTTGGCGAGTGCCTCGACCAGCGGCTTGCGCATGCCATAGCCGCCACCATCCAGCACCACGATGCGACCATGGCCACGCAGCAGCGCAACCGTGCTCCAGCCCAGGCCACCATGCTGTGTGGATTTGCCAGGGTAGCCCTGGATCAGAACATCAATCCGCCAATCGCCGCTGGTAAATTGCATGGCGCCTTCCCCTTCAAATGCTTCAGACCAGCATCGCCAAAGAAGCCAGCTTGGTCCAGCCCTAGCCCGGCACCCTGATCCGCGCGCGCAGCCCGCCTAAGGGGCTGTCTTCCAAAAAGACATCACCGCCATGCGCGCGCGCAATGTCTCGCGCAATGGCAAGGCCAAGCCCGGTGCCGCCGCTCGAAAAGCTGGTGAAGGGCTTGAAGGCGTCTTCACGTGCCGCTTCTGGAATGCCCGGCCCATCATCATCAAACGAGATGTCAGCCCAAATGCCATTCTGGCCGCGTGGCCGCTCCGTTAGTGTCACTGTCACCTGCGCGGCGTGTTTGCGGGCATTATGAAGCAGATTGGCAAAGCAGCGCCGCATCGCACCGGCGCGAAGTTCCATCAGAAGCGACTCTGGTCCCGCAAAAGGTATTGCCGCGCCACCCCGCGCCTGTTGCGTGACAACGCCCCGAAGCAAGGCAGCCAGGTCTGTTTCTTCCGGCTGTTCCAGCCCTTCACCGCGTGCAAAGGCCAAGTACACGCCGATCAGGCGATCCATTTCCTCCACATCTTCGGTCATCGCCGCAGCATCTTCCCGCACCGCTTCCGGCAGCATGGCAAGCCCAAGTCGAAGCCGCGTCAGCGGCGTGCGTAAATCATGGCTGATGCCGGCCAGCATTTCCGTCCGGCTATCCACGAAGCGGCGGATGCGTTCTTCCATTCGGTTGAAGGCGGTCGCAGCTTGGCGCACTTCTGCCGCCCCTTCGGGTTTCATTGGCCCCACCGTGCGCCCCATGCCGAAAGCCTCCGCCGCGGCCGAGATTTTGCGCAGCGCGCGCACCTGGTTGCGCATGAAAATCGCGGCTACCAGGAATAGCAGCAAGGAAGACCCGACGACCCAGATAACAAAAAGATAGATCGTTCCGCTGAACAGGCGCTTGCGCGCAACCTCCACATGCAAGACGCCATCGGGCATCTGCACGCGAATGATCACGCTGCGCGGATCGCTTTGCCAATCCGCATCAAAGGGGAGGCGCACACGTTCCTGCATGGCCGCCGCCAAATCTTCCTCGAGCGGCAGCAAGGGCATGGCAGCGGGTCGCCCACCGGTCGTGGCAAGCTGCGCGCCGGCTTCATAGGCAAGAGACAGATCAAGCCGCCAGGCAGCTTCGCGGAAAATCCAGGCGCGGTCCTGCTCCTCAGCTTCGCGTTCCAGCAGGCCCACCACCATGGCAACATCGCCAGCCACACCTGCAGCCAAGCGGCGGGAAATCACATCCAAATGGCTG
>JBILPX010000357.1:0-3183 GCA_044373565.1 Roseomonas sp. | reverse complement strand
TCGCGTGATGGTGCGTTGGCTGGTGGCTTATCCCCAAGTCACCAGTAACAGGAAAAAAGCCTGTATTTTGTGGCTTTGCGGGGCTTGGTTCACCTTAAATCACAAAAGCCGAGACGCCTTCTTCCCCAGACTTATCCACAAGGCGCGTCGTACCAATAGACAACATAGCTTTAAAGGGGATCGCGCCCGGATGTCGGGTGACCCGCAAAATCAAACCTACACCGCCGCCGCCAGCGCCACCTTCGGTTCAATCCGCCCATCATAAAGCGCGCGCCCCAAAATCGCGCCTTCAATCCCGGTGCCCTCGGCGCGCAGCGCCACAATATCCTCAACCCCCGCAACCCCGCCCGAGGCAATCACCGGCAGGCGCACCGCGCGCGCTAGCGCGGCTGTCGCCGCGACATTTACCCCGGTCAGCATGCCGTCACGCGCGATATCGGTATAAATCACTGCTGCCGCGCCGGAATCCTCAAAGCGGCGCGCCAAATCAGTGGCACTCACATCGCTGGTCTCGGCCCAACCTTCGGTCGCCACCATGCCATCACGCGCATCAATGCCAAGCGCTACGCGCCCCGGAAAGGCGCGGCAGGCGGCGCGGGCGAAATCCGGGTCTTTCACGGCAGCCGAGCCCAGAATAATCCGGCTGACCCCTGCGGCCAGCCAGGCTTCCGCAGTCTCCATGGTGCGAATGCCGCCGCCCAATTGCAGCTTGGCGGCTGGCACAGCGGCGATAATCGCACGCACGGCTGCGGCATTGGCCGGCTTGCCGGCAAAAGCGCCATCCAGATCTACCATGTGCACCCAAGCGAAGCCGGCTTCGATGAAGCTGCGCGCCTGGGCGGCCGGATCATCGGCATAGATGGTGGCTTGATCCATCTCGCCGCGTTTCAGGCGCACCACCTGCCCGCCCTTCAAATCAATGGCGGGATAAAGGGAAAAGCCCATTACTGGGTGGGATCAAGCAACGCGCCCGTGGAACGCCCGCGGCCCGGTTCCAGCGGCTTGAAGTAATAACGCCCGCCCACGGTTTGGCCATTGACGCGTGCATAGAAGGGATGCGTGCCCCAATGCACGTAACCCAGTGCTTCGAATAGCGCGATAGCGGTGGTTTGCGTCTCCCGCACGTCCAGGTTCAGGACGCGATGGCCGAGTGCGGCGGCACGTTCTTCAACGCGCAACAACAACATGCGCGCCAGGCCATGGCCGCGCGCATAGGGCGCCAGATAGGCATGGGTCAGCGTGGCGCCGAAGGATTGGGCTTCATTATGGCGCGGCGGGCGCACAAGCTGCGCTGACCCAACCACATGGCCATCCAGCCGGGCGATGAATAGTTCTCGTTCCGGGACCAGCAGCGTACCGCGAAAATGCCGCGCCAGCGCCTCACGCCCCTGGGGCTCCAGCCAGCCGAAGCCACCGCCTTCAATGATGGCAGCATCCGTCGCCTCACACAGGTCGGCCAAATCCGCATCCGAAATCTGGTTGGCGAGTTCCACAGCCAGGTCATGGGTGAAGCTCATGGTCATTGCGCTATTCATGGCACCCATTTCAGGAAATTGGCGAGGATACGCAACCCTATCGGGCCGCTTTTTTCCACATGGAACTGAAGCCCGGCAAGATTATGGCGGGCAATCGCGGCGGTCACCGGCCCGCCATAATCGGTGGAGGCGATCACATCCCCTGGCCGCGCCGCGCTAAAGGCATAGGAATGCACGAAATAAACCTGATCCCCCGGCGTGATCCCGGCGAGCAAGGGGTGGCAGCCCGGGCGGAAGGTCAGCCCATTCCAGCCCATTTGCGGCAGCGGCAAAGGCTGGCCATCGGCGCCCTTCGGGTCCATCGGCGCTACCTCGCCCGGCAGCCAATCCAGCCCCGGGGTGGTGCCATGTTCCAACCCTTGGGTCGCCATCAACTGCATGCCCACACATATGCCAAGAAAGGGCACGCCATTCCCGCGCACGCGCTGTTCCATGGCCGCGACGGCACCCGGCAGCGCATCCAACCCGCGCCGGCAGGCGGCGAAAGCCCCCTGGCCGGGCAGGACCACGCGGTCTGCCGCCAGGATGTCGGCTGGATCGCGCGTGACGCGGATATCCGCCGCGACACCGGCTTCTGATGCAACCTTCTGAAAGGCCCGCAACACAGAAGCCAGATTGCCCGAACCCGGGTCTATGATCACCAGCCTCATGCCAGCCCGCGCGCTAGGTCGGGGCGACGATCGGCCAGGTTCAAAACAGCGCCGTCCTCATTGCGTCCCTGCACCACGCCCATCAGGCGGAAGCCTTGCCGTTCCAGGCTCCAGCGCTGGAGGTTGCGCGCCTCAAACCCTGTCAGGATTTGCAGCGCGATCAGTGCCCAGGGGGAAATGCTGGCAGGCAGCACGAAGCCCATGAATGTAGCCAGCGAGAAATACAGCGCCGCCACCAACCAAAGCCGTTTGGCCAGGAACCAAAATAGTGGAAACAGCACCGCCAACCAGGAAAACCCTTCCCGTACCATCACCGTCCGCACGGGCTTGCCCGCCAAAGCCGGGCGCTGATGAACGGTCCAGATGCGCATCTCAGGCTTCCAGCACGCCCTTGGTGGACGGAATGGCGCTGATGGCGCGCGGGTCCGGTTCCACCGCTTCTCGTAGCGCACGCGCCAAAGCCTTGAAGCAGGCTTCTGCCACGTGATGGGCGTTGGTGCCGGCTTTTTGGGTCACATGCAGCGTAATGCCGGCATTGAAGGCAAGGGCGCGGAAGAATTCCTCAAACAGCTCCGTATCCATCTCCCCGATCTTGGGCTGGGCGAAGCTGACGGACCAGGCGAGGAAAGGCCGGCCAGAGATATCCACCGCCGCTTCCGCAAGCGCCTCATCCATTGGGATCACGGCGGCACCGTAGCGGCGAATGCCGCGCTTATCGCCCAGCGCCTGGCGCAGGCATTGGCCGATGACGATGCCAACATCTTCCGTGGTGTGGTGGAAATCTATGTGCAGATCGCCCTTCGCCCGCACCTTCAGGTCGAACAACCCGTGGCGGGCCAAAGCGGTCAGCATATGGTCCAAAAAGCCAATGCCGGTGGCGATATCCGCGCGCCCTTCGCCGTCCAGGCCAAGGGCGACGGTGATCGCGGTTTCCGAAGTCTCGCGGCTGATTTCCGCGCGGCGGTTCCAGGGCGGGGTGGTCTTCATACAGCCTAACT
>JBILPX010000356.1:0-3185 GCA_044373565.1 Roseomonas sp. | reverse complement strand
CTCGTGATCCAGCAACATCCGCACCGCTCGGGCACGGACTTCAGGGGAAAACTTGTTCGTCGTCTTGCTCATAAGCGCTCCATCCTATTTGAAAGTTGGAGCCTCCGGCAAACCCGGGGCGGTTCAGGTAGGATGCGATCTCGGCTGGTAGCACCTCGGCACTCGGCGGCGTCAACCAGACCATCAAACTCGCGCATTTCCGCCTGGCCTTCAGCCGCCAGATGTTCGTCGTGGCCTATCCCCGGGGCAGGTCAGGTGAACCTCTAATCAGCGAGGAAATCAGGAGCAATGGGGAACTCCACGCGCGCGAGCGCGAGGATCTGTCGCTGCATGTCGAGCGTTGCGCCGAGCGCTACACAGCGGTGCGCGCGGAGATCTGTGGTCTGCGCCAGCAGACGCGCCGGATTGAAGGCGCGATCTGGGGCATGGTCCCTGCGTTGGTTGTGCTTGGCGCGCAGATCCTGCCGATCCCGCGTGCCCTCGCGCTCGGCCCTACGGGCGGCCGAGACGTGCGATCGCTGTGCGCGTCAGCAGCGGCAGAGTGTATTTCGCCACCATCGCTCCGCCGAGGAAGGCGTTCGCCAAGGGCGTCATCTCGGCGGCGAACATCACCCATGCCAAGGTGAGGGTGCGCGCGCTACAGGCCAGTCCGGCGATGAGCGCGACCTCTCGCCCGCAGCGCCAGAAGAGGGCTGTACCGAGTGCCTGAACTAAGATTGGTCACGCCATAGGCAAGCGCAGTGATGGCCGCCATGCGTTCAGGCTCTGCCATGGCCGCCGCCTGCATCCCGGTCATCGACCCCAGCCCAGCCAGACAGAGGGCCAGCACGGCGATGCCCGTCAGTACATCCGGATTGCGAGCAAGCGTCGCCGAGGCGAAGCGTCGGGTTAAGGCCGCGGCGAGGAAGGCGCTGCCGGTGAGTGCCAGCAGCTTGAGGCAGAGCGCCAGCGGATCGGCCGCCAGCTGCAGTCCGTCTTGCGCCATCGCCAACAGTGTCAGATAGGCCGGGGCAGCGGCGGTGGCGACCAGCGTAATGATCAACGCGAGCGAGGTCGGCAGGCCGAGAATCGCAGCGAAAGCCACCGTGGCTGGGCTGGTCGGCACAATCGCCCAAAACATGATGCCCTGCGCGAGACTCGGATCCAGCCGGAGCAGCAGGAGCAACCCGCCGATCAGCAGCGGCACGCCGAAGGTTGCGACGACCAAGATCAGAGCCGTCCGCGGCAGGTGCGCCGCTTCGTTCCGAAGCGCGTCGGGCTGCACCTTCAGCGCGGCGCCGAATGTGAAGGCGAAGATCGCCGCAGCCAGCAGTGGTCGCACAGCATCGGCAACCGCGGGCACCGCAAGGCCGAGCAGCACACCGGCGAGCACGACATGGGCGCCATTGCGGCCCGCGAGACTGAGGAGCTTACGCATCTATTTAGGAGCTCCTCGGCTGGGCCAGCGCTGATGACCCGCCAATTGAAGGCTCACTCGCACCGTGGGTTGGCTGTGTCAATGAATCTTGGCCCACTTGCCGGTGCTGACCGTGCGCTTGAAGCCCTGCCCTCGGACACCGCCGAGAACCCTGCCACGCCAGACGTCCTTTCGCCCAGGCGATCTTTAGTCGCTGGGCGCGGATCGGTATAGCGAGCGTTTCTGGCAAAGGCTGCGCGAGGATATCGCGAATGCGCCGGTGGAAAGCCAGGTAGCGGAGTCTGCCACGCCGATTGCCGCGCCAAACCCTGATCCATCGCCGCTGATGCGCCGGCCCGGTTTGCTGGCACCGCGTGGTGGTTGGCTGCGCTGATTATTTTCGGGAGGAAATCATGAGTAACGGGGAACGCCACGCGCGTGAGCGCGAGGATCTGGCGCTACATGTCGAGCGCTGTGCCGGGCGCTACACGGCGGTGCGTGCCGAGATCTGCGGCCTTCGCAAACAGACGCGCCGGATTGAGGGGACGATCTGGGGCATCCGCGCCCGATCGTCGGTCCATGCCTTGGGCAGGTACAGCGCACGATCAATGAAGGCGTCGCCGTGCCGCAAGACAAAGGCTGCGAAGACGCCAATCTGGCAATTGGTGATCTTGCCCGCCGAGCCGGTATACTGCCGCCCCATCCCGCAAGATGCGCGGCCTTGCTTGAGGAATCCAGTCTCATCAATGACCACGACATTATCATCGGCAGCGAGGGTCTCCACGACATAGTCGCGCACAAGATCGCGCAAGGCGTCCGCATCCCAGCGGCCACGGCCCAACATTGCCTGCTGACGCCATGGGCCGGGATCACCCGCCGCCTCCGCGCGCATCCATCCGGTCTTGCGCCGTTCGTCGCCGAGTAACCCCCGTCCAGGAACAGGTCCGCCGAGGCCGCCACCCGTTCCTGCGTTACATCAAGGGCCGCAACTTAACTTTGATGTAACGCAACGAAATTGCCCAAAGCTCCAGTTTTATATCGATCGATGGGCCAAACACCCACAACCTCCCGAATCATGGTTACCTGTTGATTCAGCAAGGTCCAGGAATTCGTAACGCTTGCGCTAATCTACCGCGTTGCGGAAGCCTTGCCCTTCTTGGCCTTGCGTTATGGCAATCACGCCCGGGAAGGGGTAATGCGCGCCTGCAAGCCGCAAACCGCTTTGCGCCGCCTCATTCAATAGCGCGATGCGTGTCGCCAGGGATTGCGCCTGGTCCACGTCGAACAGAAAACCCCATTCGGGATGCTTGATTTGCAGGGCAGGCAAATGCAGCGCATCGGCGGCAATCAGCAAGGGCTTTTCCTTGCCAAGCTGAAACCCAACCTGGCCGGGCGTGTGCCCAGGCAGGGCGCGTACCACAACACCTGGCAGGATTTCTTCGCCGGGATGGATAACGGTCAAGCGTTCACGATAGGCTTGCAGCGCGGCTTCTGCGATGGGCAATTGAACGCGCTGCACATCATCAATCTGCTCGGGCGTGGACCAGAAGGCGATTTCATCCGCTGCCGCATACATGGTGGCGTTCGGGTAGACTAGGCGACCTTCATGAAACAACCCGCCGGCATGGTCCCGATGCAGATGGGTCATGAAAAGATCCGTGAACTGATCAGGCGCGATGCCAAGGGCTTCCAGCGCGCGAGGCAATTTGCCGAGCGTATCCCCGCGCCAAATGCCATCCCCGGCATCAATCAGACAGAGCCTTTCGCCATGGCGCAGCAGAAAAGCATT
>JBILPX010000086.1:0-10413 GCA_044373565.1 Roseomonas sp. | reverse complement strand
TGAGGGCAAGCAGGCCGGGCCGAAAATGGCCGCGCTGATCGCAGCCGCCGCCGAGCCCATGCCGGAAACCCCCCTGGTGAACCTGGAAAGCGCAGGCATCACGCTGGTGCTGGGCCGGGATGAGGTGGCGCTGACCGCCGCCGCCCGCTTGCAGGAAAAGCTCGACATCACGGTGCTGCTGACCGGCGATGTGCCGGTGGCGCCGCCGCGTCAGGCGGATTTTCCCGTCATGCGAGGCCGGGCGCGCGCGGCCAGTGGTTATCTCGGTGCTTTTGAAGTGACCGTAGATGGTGCGGCGGCGCCGAGCCCATCGTCGCGCGCTGCCTATGAATGGGGCAAGGGCAAGGATGGCGCCATCAGCCGCGCCGATATCATTCTGGATCTGACCGGCGCCGCACCGCTGTTTCCGGCGCATGAGGTGCGGCAGGGATATCTGCGTGCCGATCCCACCGATGCGGCGGCACTGGAGCGCGCCATTGTGGCGGCGGGCGAATTGATTGGCAGTTTCGACAAGCCGCGTTTCGTGACATTCGACGGCAAGCTTTGCGCCCATGCGCGCAATAAGCGCGAAGGCTGCACGCGTTGCCTTGATCTCTGCCCAACCGGCGCCATTACGCCGGGGGCTGGTACGCTCAAGGACCAGGTGGTGATCAGCGCAGAGATTTGTGCGGGTTGCGGTGCCTGTGCCGCCGTTTGCCCGACCGGCGCCGCGACTTATGCGCTGCCGCCGACTCAGGCTTTGTTGCGGCGGTTGCGTCGGCTTTTGCTGACCTATGCCGATGCGGGCGGTGAGGCGCCGGTGGTGTTGCTGCATGATGATGCGCACGGGGAGGCCTTGATTGATGCCCTCGCCCGGCATGGCGATGGCTTGCCGGCGCGCGTGCTGCCGCTGCGCGTGAATGAGGTTTCATCGCTCGATCTGGCGGTTTTTGCCGGCGCCTTTGCTTGGGGCGCGGCGGCGGTGCGGCTGCTGGCGCCGGCCAAGCGCGGCCATGGCGTGGAAGGTGTGCTGCGCAACATTGATTACACGGCGGCGGTGCTTGATGGGCTTGGGCTGTCCGGCCCCGCGCCGCGCGCAGCGCTTTTGGAAACCGATGATCCCTTCTCAATGGGAGAGGCCTTGGCCGCCCTGCCCCGCATGGCCTTTGGCTTCGCCCCCGCACGGTTTGAAGCGCTCGGCAGCCCGCGGGAGATGGCGCAGCAAGGCTTCCGTGCCTTGCGCGAAACGGCCTCGGCGCGGGCGGCCGTGGTCGCCTTGCCGGAAAAGGCGCCCTTTGGTTTGGCGCTTGTGGATCAAGCGGGCTGCACGCTCTGCCTTGCCTGCACCAGCGTCTGCCCAACCAGCGCCTTCAGCGCCAATCCGGATCGCCCAGAATTACGCTTTTTGGAAGATGCCTGCGTGCAATGCGGGCTTTGCGCCGCAACTTGCCCGGAGAAGGTGATTACGCTGGAACCAAGGCTGAATTTCGCGCCGGAGGCCGCGCAGCCTTTGGTGGTGAAGGCGGAAGAACCCGCCGCCTGCCCGCGCTGCAACAAGCTGTTCGGCACTAAAGCCTCCATCGCGCGAGTGAAGGCGAAGCTTTCCGCGCATTGGATGTTCGCGGACCCGGCGCGGCAGGCGCTTCTGGATTTGTGTGAGGATTGCCGCGTGCTGGAAGCGACGAATGGCGGGATTGATCCCTACGCCGGCGCGCCGCGCCCAGTGACGAAGACGACTGAGGATTATCTGCGCGAAGCGGAGCGGGCGAAGCGCGAAGAGAGTTGAGCGCTTGCTCCGGTAGACGCTTTGCGGAAGCCTAGACGCTTTTGCTATTGCAGTGCTGCGCGCACAAAAGTGCTGCAAAGAACACCACATCAGGGAAGCGGCGATATTCTTAGCGCCCAGTTCTTTGGCGGCGTTGGAAGTCTTCCTGCTCTTGCCTAAACCTTTGGGCTACCGAATAACTGTTGGCCTCCGGCCGGCCTAATACGTTTCCGTGCGACGGTTCCAGGGTCGGCCCCGACCAAGTCGTCCGTGGTGGCGGCACTCCCCAAATACACTCCGCTCTTAGCCGATCACGGCTAGAGGCGTCCGGGCTATTCAAAACATTTGGCGTGTCTGCCTGACCTGTATTTGGGATAGTGCATGGGGTTGGCGCTGGGGCAGAAACGTTTCGCTGCACCGGCAATGCCGCACGGGGCGCGGGCGCTTCGGCGCAGGCGCCAAGCAGCAGAAAGGGCAGCACTGCCAGGAAGCTGAGCCTGCGGGCGGGTACATGCCGATCTCGCGACGACGCGACCTTACCCACCTGAGCAGAATGATCACCCACGCCGAGCTTCATCACCATGGCGGGGGCAGGCATCGGGTTACAAACAGCGTTTTTCATGTCTCACTGATCCTTTTGCGGAGCAGATCTGGCTGACCATCATTTACTACCATAACGAAATCTATCGCACATGAATGTGTTCAAAAGAGGCTCAAGAACATCCCCGGCAGCGCAACATCGCCAGCGGCGCCAGACGCAGTTGAGGAGAATAATGCAGTCGTCTGTGAAAATGGTGATGCGCCGCCTCCAATCCTTGAGGATCAAGGACGCTGATCAAATTCGCTGACCTCACCGTTATCTTGGTGTATGTCAGTGCGGAACGCGGATATCGGTGTCTCGTCGCCCATGCGCCCGAAGCCACATCCTTTCGTTCAAAATATCATTGCGGCGCGCATTCGCACCTGGGCTTTGCGCCTCGGGTTCCTGACGACGCGGCGCCGGCTCGGTCCAGCCGCCCAATACGGATGGCAAACCACGCGAATAATCAGGGCATCGCATATTGCTTGGCCTGAGTTGCGGACTGGCCACGGACACGATATCGCGTCCGTATGGCTGAGCAAGGTTTGGGGTAGCGCAAGGGTCCGGCGCTGGGGCAGAAACGTTTCGCTGCGCCGGCAAGGAAGCGCGCGGCTCAGGTGCGGGCGCTTCGGCGCAGGCCGAAAGAACCAAGAAAACGGCTATGGCCGCAAAACTGAACAACGCCACGCGATGACAATCTGGTGCAGCAGGGGTAGGCCCGATCCCACGGGTTTTGCGAGCCTCGCCACCAACCACCATCAAGGCGATGCAAGTGGTCGATGCGCTCCTGACTGAAGGAACCATGCTGCACCTGCCATTTCCAGATTAAAACAAGCTGCTTCCTGCGTTGGACTTGATGATGAAGATCTACCCAAGAAACTCGGCGGGAAAATGATGCAATTTAGATAAGGCGTGTCATGATTGTGTTGATGTAAAGGCGCGGTCACTGCGGCAAGGCTGATCAATTGAAAGCAGCGCATCGCAAGAACATGGAGCCGTTACCCTTTGCGCCGGGGCGCCCTGCCCATGATGAAGAATGTCCGGGACAGTTCGCGTACTTAACTGCGACAAAGTCTAGAAGGGCGAAGCGGGGCGAAAGCTGAAAGGGCAGGACTGATCCGCAGCAGCCGCATTGCGGCCTTGGCAAGGCGCGCTAAGCGCAAGGCGGCCCAGGCTTTTCTCTTGACCGCCAGCCCCCCGGCGCCCATTCGGGGGGCTTGAAGACCGATCTTTCCATCCTGCCGCTGCTCGCCCTGGCCGCTTTCGCGACCGGGGGCGGGATACGCATGCTCGATCCGTTGCTGCCAATGCTCGCTTCGGATTTCGGCGTGACGGTGGCGGGTGCCGCGCCAGTGCTGGCTGGGTTTTCCATCGCCTATGGCGCGGGGCAATTGGTGATCGGGCCGCTCGGTGATCGCTACGGGAAGCTCCGCGTCGCCTGGTTTGCCTTGCTGCTTTATGCCTTTGGTCTCGCGGCCTGCACGCTTGCCTGGGACCTTTCGGCCATGGTGGCGCTACGCACCCTCACGGGCTTGCTGGCGGGCGCGGTGATCCCCCTCGCACTCGCCTGGATTGGCGATGCGGTGCCCTATGCCGAGCGGCAGGCAACCATCGGGCGGTTTTTGACCGGTATGGTGATGGCGCAATTGCTGGTGGGGCCGCTTTCCGGCGTGCTGGCGGATTTGGCCGGCTGGCGCGCTTCCTTCCTGGTGCTGGCCTTGCTGGCGCTGGTGGTCTCGGTCCTGCTGGGGCGCAGGCTTGGCGCAGAGCTTTGGCGGGCTGAGCCTTCCGAAGCCGGGCGCGGTTTTCGCGGCAGTTTCCGGCCCTATCTGACTCTGTTTTCGCGCCCCGCCGGGCGGCGCCTGATGGTGGCCGCCTTCATTGATGGCGCGGCGCTATTTGGTGGCGCCTTTCCGCTGACGGGATCACTGTTGATCGAGCGTTTCGGCTATTCGCCGGCCATGGCGGGCCTGGTGGTGGCTGGCTTCGGGCTTGGCGCCTTCACCTACACGCGGCTTGCGAAAAGCCTGGTGGCGCGCTTTGGCGAAAAGCGCTTGCTGACCTTGGGCGGTGTGCTGCTGGCCGCTGGGCTGGTGGGGACCGCCTTCGCGCCGAACGGCCTTGCGGTGGCGGCGATGCAATTCTGGCTCGGCCTTGCCTTCTACATGCTGCATGGCGTCTTACAGGCGCGCGCAACTGAGGCGTTGCCGGAAGCGCGCGGCACGGCGGTGGCGGCCTTCGCCATGGCGCTGTTTTTTGGCCAGAGCATTGGCGCGCTGGTGTTCGGCACCATTCTGCATATGTCGGGCTATGCGGCAGTATTTGTCGTGGCGGCGATTGCAACACTTGGCCTGATGGTCTGGAGCCGACGGCTGCTGAGTGCCTAGAGTATCCAAACATCCTGGTTAATTCTCTCGGACTGATGCTGCACGCTGCGGTCCAAGATGCTGATATTCAGTACCGTGATGATGGTTTTGCGCAAACTCTATGCTGATGGCTGCTATCAGCGGTCTCGCTTCCGGGCAGCCACTATTCCGGTTCCGCAATCCGGTTGAGGCTATCCCGCAGCCGATCCAACAAGCGAAAAAGCTGCACGCATTCCTCGGTGGAAAATCCCCCAAGTGCTGCCTGATAATAGGCGCGAATGGCCGGCCCCATCGCGCCCCATTGGCGCGCCCCTTCTTCTGTCAGGCGCACATGGCGCAGCCGCCCATCACCCCCGGCGCGGAGCCTTTCCACCAGGCCCGCCGCCACGAGCCTATCTATCACTGCGGTCACGTTTTGCCGGCTGAGCATCAGAAAGGCGATCAATTCCTTGACCGTCAGCCCCGATTCCCTGCTGCCCGGGCGCGCCAGCGCCCCCATCACGGCCCATTGTTGCGTGGTGGCGCCAAACGCGGCGACCGCCCGTGTGCCGGTTTTGTGCATGAGGTTTGAGGATTGATAAAGCATGAGAAAAAGCCTGTTTGCCACATCAAACCGCGCCGCGTCATCGTCGCGGGGCGCTTGGGTCGAAAGGACTACAATGGGACTTTGCATCAATAAATTGCCATATTATATTTAATATATCATAGTATTGTTATACTAGTCCTGCCAGTCAAATCTCGCTTGAACGAAACCCGGGGGAAACATGCGCGGCCTTCAGAACAAAACGGTCATCGTCACCGGCGGCGGCGGCGGTATTGGCGGGGCCACCTGCCGGCGCTTCGGGGAAGCGGGCAGTCGCGTGGCTGTCTTCGATATCAACATTGAAAGCGCGGCGAAGACAGCGGCAGACATCACCCAAGCCGGCGGCGTGGCTGAGGCTTTTCGCTGCGACATCACGGATCATGAAGGCGTGAAGGCGGCCGTGGCTGCGGCAGAAGCCGCACTCGGTCCCATCAGCATTTTGGTGAATAACGCGGGCTGGGATGTTTTCCGGCTTTTCAAGGACACAACGCCCACCGATTGGCAGAAGCTGATCGCGATCAACCTGACCGGTGCGCTCAATATGCATCACGCGGTGCTGCCCGGCATGCTGGAACGCCGCCATGGGCGGATTGTGAACATCGCTTCCGATGCAGCGCGTGTGGGCTCTTCCGGTGAAGCGGTTTACGCGGCTTGCAAAGCGGGGCTGGTTGGGTTTTCCAAAACCATCGCGCGTGAACATGCGCGCCATGGCATTAACGTGAATGTGGTTTGCCCCGGCGCCACCAACACCGCGCTTTTCGATGAATACAAGAAGGGCGCGGGCAATCCGGAAAAGCTGGAAGAAGCCTTCCGCCGCGCCACACCCATGGGCCGCATCGGCGAACCGGAAGACCTGCCCGGCGCCATTCTTTTTTTCGCGAGCGATGATGCCGCCTATGTCACCGGCCAGGTACTGAGTGTCTCTGGCGGTCTGACCATGGCGGGCTGAGGGAAAGCATCATGGCCTATCAGGATGTTTTGTTTGAAGCGCAGGATGGTGTGGCCACCATCACCATCAATCGCCCGCAGGTGATGAATGTCTTTCGTGGCCAAACCTGCGAAGAATTGATCCATGCGCTGAACCGCGCGGGTTGGGACAAGGCCATCGGCGTGATTGTGCTGACTGGCGCGGGCGATCGCGCCTTTTGCACCGACGGCGATCATAGTCCCCAAAGCGCGGTGCTATCCGCCGGCGCCTGTTCGCGACGTTCAGTCATGCCGTAATCGCGCAGTACGGCCGCCACGCGCAGCCGATAGCCTGCAAAAATACCATCCCGTCCCGCCACCTGAGACGCGCGATGCCCCGCATGGCAACGCCAACGCGTGACGGCGCCCTCATCCTCCCACAGCGAAAGGCTGAGCAGCTTGGCGGGATTGGTCAGGCTACGGAAACGCTCAACCGAGACAAATCCAGGCATACGCTGCAATTCCTCTCGCAGCGTCGCGGCATGGTCAAGATAATCATCCAACCGGCCTTCTGCCGGTTCAACTTCAAAAATAATGGCGATCATGGGATTGGCCTGGGGTGGGTGATGGGTCTCGGATCATGCTAAACGAAAGGCTTGATCCTGAACATTCTTCGAAAGTTGCGCCATGAACCAGCCGGCTCCGCTTGCCTATAGCGATGCGAAAATCCGCTCCATCCTGCAACGGGTGAAGACAATCGCGCTGGTTGGTGCTTCTTCCAACTGGAACCGGCCCAGCTATTTCGTTATGAAATACCTGCAATCCAAAGGCTATCGCGTCATTCCCGTGAACCCTGGCACGGCCGGCCAAACACTGTTGGATGAAACTGTTTACGCCAAGTTGTCTGATATCCCGGTCCAGGTGGATATGGTGGATGTATTCCGCGCCGCGGATGCGCTGCCAGGCATTGCCGATGAAGCGATTGCGATTGGCGCCAAAGTGCTGTGGGCGCAGCTTGGCGTGCGCCATGATGGCGCGGCGGCCAAGGCGGAAGCGGCCGGGCTTGAAGTGATCATGGATCGCTGCCCGAAGATTGAATTCAGCCGTTTCGGCGGTGAATTATCCTGGAGTGGTGTGAATTCCGGCCTGATCCGCAACCGTGCGCCAGAACCGCCCGCCGATCGCAAGCGCAAGACTCGTCCCCTGCCGCCGCGCAATCTGGATTACGGTTTTGCCACGCGCAGCATTCACGCAGGTGCCGCGCCTGATCCCACCACCGGCGCACGCGGCACGCCGATTTATCAAACGACAAGCTTCGTCTTTGAAGATGTGGATCACGCGGCTTCCTTGTTCAACCTGCATAATTTCGGCCATGTCTATACGCGACTTTCCAACCCGACCGTCGCTGTTTTGGAAGAACGCGTCGCAAGCCTTGAAGGCGGGCGCGCCGCTGTTGCCACCGCTTCAGGCCATGCCGCGCAATTCGTGACCTTCTTCACGCTTCTGGAACCAGGCGATGAATTCCTGGCCAGCCGCAATCTTTACGGCGGATCGCTTACGCAATTTTCGCTCAGCTTCAAGAAACTCGGCTGGAGCTGCCATTTCGTGGACCCGACCGAACCTGAGAATTTCCGCCGCGCGCTCACGCCGAAATGCAAGGCGATTTTTGTGGAAAGCCTCGCCAATCCCGGCGGTATTGTCGTGGATTTGCGCGCCATTGCGGATATCGCACATGAAGCCGGCATTCCGCTGATTGTGGATAATACGCTTGCCTCACCTTATTTGTGTCGGCCTTTCGAACATGGTGCGGATATCATCACCCATTCGCTGACGAAATTTCTCGGCGGACATGGCAATTCCTTGGGCGGCATGATCGTTGAATCGGGCAAGTTCAATTACGCCAATGGAAAATTCCCAAGCATGGCGGACCCTGAACCTGCTTATCATGGGCTGAAGTTTTACGAGAATTTCGGCGATTTTGCCTTCACGACCAAGGCACGCGCCGTGGCGCTGCGCGATTTCGGCCCCACGCTTTCACCCATGAATGCCTGGCTGACCATCACCGGGATTGAGACACTGCATGTGCGCATGGAACGCCATGTTTCGAATGCCCAGCAGGTGGCGGAATTCTTGGCGGGGCATGCGAAAGTCGCCTGGGTTTCTTATGCAGGTTTGCCGGACAGCCCCTTCCATGCACTCGCCAGGCGCTATTTGCCGAAAGGGCCGGGTTCGGTCTTCACCTTTGGCGTAAAGGGCGGTTTTGAGGCGGGCATCCGCCTAGTGGAAACTGTGCAGCTGTTTTCGCATCTGGCCAATGTTGGCGATACGCGCAGCCTTATCCTGCACCCGGCATCCACGACCCATCGGCAATTGACCGAAGAACAGCGTCTGTCCGCCGGCGCCGGGCCGGATGTGGTGCGGCTTTCAATCGGGCTTGAGGATGCGGCGGATTTGATCCGTGACTTGGATATGGCGCTTGGGGGATAAGGGGCCGCTGGGAAACCTTCCCGTTCGGCGCAGTCGGGAATTACTTTTGAGGGGGCGATGCAATGCCCATGACGCTGACGGGAAGCGCGATGCTCAACCCACAATCTGCAACCGCCTTCTCGGCCATCTCCCGGCTTTGAGGTGGCCGCGTCATTTTCTCCAAGCGCCTCCTCAAGCAGAACAGCCTGTATCTACAACCCAGCCAATGCGCTTCGAACCCAGCGCCACTTCGATACCCCGATAGCGCCCCTCGCAAGCGTTTGATACCGAAGACCTGATTGGTGATCAGCCTCTCTAAAGCTGGTTCATGCCTTTTTGAGTAGCTAGGGACATAGTTGACAGTCAATTTGCTGGCGGTGTGGGCCTGGACGTCTTTGGCCGCGCATCCATACCAATCAGCACGCGCGGGACCGTGAAGGGCAGCACGAGGAAACGGTAGGTAACCAGTGTGACAAGCGTTGCCCCCACCACGATCGCGACCATCTTCACCGAGTCAGGGAAAGCTAGCGGCAATAACCAAGCGCCAATCACCAGCACTGGTAGGTGATGCAGCACATAGACCGCCATGGTCGATTCGCCGAGCCAGACTAGCGCCGGCGTCATCTCTGGCGGCCGTCGCCCGGCATAACCGAAGCTGGCGCCTATCGCGCCCCAGGCGCAAAGGCCAGCGGCTGCCCGCCCAAGATCGGTGTGCCCAGCCCACATCATGAAGATGTAGCCCAGCAAGGCAAGCGCAAGGAATAGCGGCGCATCCCGGCGGAAGCGGCTTTCCAAGCCCGGCGAGGCAGCGAGCCAGCCACCAAGCGCAACGCAGCCCCCGTAGAAAACCAGGCTGCCCCAGTCCTGCAGGAGGTTAGGAAGGTTCGGCCAATAGCCACCGGAGGCAACGACGAGCAGCGCGAGGGCTGGCGCAGGCGCGAAGGCAAGTCCACGGCCCGGCATCTCTGTCGAGGGTGTTCTGCGCGCCAAGTAGACCAGCAACGGCAGTAGCGCGACCGACAGGATAAAAAGGTAGCCGAGGAACCAGAGATGCGACCAGGTCAGCAGATTGAATCTGCCCCAATATTGGGACAGGAAAGTAGGAATGCTGGCCTGGAGAGGTTCGACGAGCCTGAAGCCGCCGGTGCCGAGGTTCCGGCCATGTAATCGCTCAATGTATTTGATGAAGGGGCCGATTAGCAGTATCCCGGCAACCAGCGGGAGCAGGACACGCACTACCCGGTCACGCAGGAAGGTCCCAGCGCTACGCCGACGCAACGTTGCCACAGCACCCCAACCAGCGAGGGCGAAGAAGAGCGGCAGCGTCCCGATCCGCAGCGCCTCATAGATCCAGTCCGCGACGATCAACGCTTCCGCATTCTTGATATGGTAGCGCGGCTCTGAAGTGAAGATCAGCACCGCGTGGGCGAGGATGATCGAGAAGCAGGCGATCACCCGCAGCAGATCAAGATCGGTGCGCCGCGTACCGGGCCGGGGCACGTATTCACGCATGTGCAAGCCTCCGCCACCGTAACATCAAGGGTGTCCAGCCCAGATGAGTAAACACGGTTCCATCAGGAACCCAGATTGCGCCCACTATCCAGCCCCCTTTATATGCACCATGCCTTTGTCGATTTCTAACGATGATCTCTGGAACCGGTGAGCGCATTCTGACTGACTGGTGGGGCCTGACATGTTTATGATGCCCCGGGCACTGATTGATGACGGCCTGAGCCTAACGGGGGGTACCAAACCATTGGCTGTTCAG
>JBILPX010000085.1:0-10426 GCA_044373565.1 Roseomonas sp. | reverse complement strand
GGGAAGCGGGCATGGCTGATCTCCGCAAGTAAGGCCGCAAGGCTTATAGCCTGAACCAGTTTCGCATGGCTCGCCACTGGGGGCCTGCACCGGGGCCAGATTTGCCTTGGCAGACGTATTTCTCGGGAAGATAGTCGGATATGTGCCTCGTCATCCGGGTGCTTAAGGGCAAATCGCCCTGTGCAGGTCGCGCAAAGCTGAAGGCATTGTAATTCATGGCGCCGCTATTGACCTTGCCACAGGGGGAAGCTCCATAGGCTGGCGTCTTGGCTTGGAAGGCAAAACAAGATTCGATGGGGTCCGTTCTGACCAATATGTCTCATGCCTCAACGCGCGGGGTGTTGCTGTTGCTTGCACTGCTTTTAGGCAGCCTGACAGCCGCGGCCCATTCGGAACTTCGGCGATCAGTGCCCGCCGCCGACGCTGTCCTGATGCATGCGCCTGAGCAGATCGAATTGCATTTCAACGAACGCGTGCAACTCACGGCGCTAAGGCTTTATCGTGACGGCAGCGAGGAGATTTCGCTGCCGCGCCGTGCCATCCGCAACGCAACCACGGAAATCATCGCGCTGCCGCCGCTCCCCTCCGGCGCCTATCGGGCAGAATGGCGCATTATTTCCGCCGATGGGCATCCAGCCGGCGGCGTCATTCCCTTTCGGATAGAGGCGCCAAACCGCCCATGATCCTTGAATATCTCCAGCCGGACGCGTCCTTTTTGGATGGCATCACCGTCATTATCAGGGCGCTTTATTACATTGGCACCATTGGCGCCGCCGGGCTTGGCCTATTCGCCGTTGGTTTTGGGCATCGGCTTGAACCGGGTGAGGCAGCAAAGCTGCACCGAACGTTACTCGCCACAATTGCGGCAGGCTTATTGTTGTCAGTTTTGGCGCTGGCACTGCGGGTGCTGGTGCTGACCGCCGGTAGCAGCATTTTCAGTGCGGATGTCTGGGCTGCCGTGATGCGTTCGCGCATTGGTGATGCCTTTTGGCTACGCGCCGCCGGGCTTGTACTGCTCGCGGCGGCTGTCACCTCTTGGCGCATTGGATCAGCCATTACGGCGATAGGCGCTTTGCTTGTCGTGGCATCCTATGCGGCGATGGGGCATTCAATGCTGTTTGCACCGCGCCAGGAAATCGCCGCGCTTGTTGTTGTGCATCTTGCCGTCGTTGCCTTTTGGGTTGGGTCACTGCCGCCTTTGCTATGGGTCGCTTATCGCCGTGATGGCGCCAGCGCCGCAAGGCTGATCCAGGATTGGAGCAAGGCGGCCATTTGGGCAGTTAGCGCCATGATCGCCTCTGGCATGTTGTTGAGCTGGTATCTGACATTGCGCATGGATCGCATTTTTGATGCCTGGCATGGTTGGGCCTTGGCGTGGAAGGTCTTGGCGGTGCTGGCTGCACTCGGACTCGCGCTATGGAACCGCCAGCGGCATACACCAGCGCTCGCGCGCGGCGATGCAGGTGCCAGCGCACGCCTTGCTGCATCAATTCGGCTTGAAATGCTGCTGGTGGCGCTGGCGTTTTATGCCGCCGCTGAGATGGTATCGGTCCATCCGGTGGATTATGGCCACCGCGTGCAAAGCTGAAGGAAAGGCCTGCCCATGTTGTCACGACGCATGGTGACGATCGGAAGCCTTTCCATTTTCACGAGCCCCGCGCTCACACAAAGCCGGGAAAGCGCTGAGGTCTGGCGTGACCCGAATTGCGGATGCTGTGCTGGCTGGGTCGCGCATCTGCGGGAAGAAGGTTTCGCCGTGACCGATCGCATCGTGCCATCCGTCACGCCCTTCAGGCGTATGCTTGGTACGCCATCGGATTTGCTATCCTGCCACGCGGCCAGGATTGCGGGATGGCTCAAAATTGAAGGGCATGTACCTGCCTTGGCGATCCGGCGTGCCTTGACCGAAGCACCGCCGGGCGTGGTCGGTCTTGCTGTTCCCGCCATGCCGATTGGAACCCCGGGCATGGAAGTCCCCGGACATGAGCCGGAGGTTTATGACGTAGTCGCATGGCGTGCGGATGGCAGCCATTTCGCGTGGATGCGGATGAGGGGCGCAAAGCTCGCCTAGCCGCCCAGGTCTGGCGTCAACGCCCGCAAGGGGAGAGAATGCACCCAAGCCAAGGAAGCCTCGCCATGACCGAAACAGCCCCACCCGTCCTGCTTTCCATTGATGCGCGCGGCATCGCCACCGCCACGCTCAATCGCCCGCATAAGGGCAATGCCTATAACGCCGCCATGCTGGAAGGGCTGATCGCCGGGCTCGATCAACTCCGCCCCGATGCCGCCATTCGCGGCCTGGTGATCCGCGGCGCCGGGGCGCATTTCCAGGCCGGGGCCGATATTGATTGGTTGGCGGAAGTGGCGGCCTACCCGCCCGAGCCCGCCTTCGCCGCATCGCTGGCCACTACCGAGGCCATGCGCAAGCTGAACGAATTCCCCAAACCAACCTTCGCCGTGATCCAAGGCGCCTGTTTTGGCGGCGGTGTTGGCATTACCTGCTGCGTTGATGTGGCGCTGGCCACCCCGGCGGCGCAATTCGGCATTACGGAAGTACGCGTCGGCGTCGCCCCCACGCCGATCAGCACGCATATGGTGGATGCGCTGGGCCTTCGCCAAACCCGCCGCTACGCCATCACTGGCGAACGCTTTGACGCTGCCGAGGCCCTTCGAATCGGCCTGGTGCATGAGGTGGTAGTGGCGGACGCCATCGAAGCGCGGCTCGCCCACATCATTGACCAGATGATGCTCTCTGCGCCCACTGCCATTGCCATGACCAAAACCTCCTTCCTGGAGGCCAATGGCCTGACCCTTTCCCCCCGCCAGGTGGCGCAATTGGCGCAGGAGGGCTGGATGCAGCGCGCCGCGCCCGAAGGACGAGAGGGTCTGGCTGCTTTCCAGGCGAAGCGCCGGCCCGCCTGGTACAAATAGATCGGTGGATAACGCCCGGACTTGTCTGGCTGGTTGTCATAAAACCTTCATGAAATTGCAATCGAAGAGTCGCGGGGCCTTTCTAAAAGCGCTTGGCCGGCCAACTGGGTCGGTTTGGTTTAGCAATCGGAGCATTCCCGTGAACAGGCGATCCCTTCTCCTTGGCGCCAGCGCCGCCCTGACCCTTCCTGTTTTTGGGGCGCAGGCCCAGTCGGCACAGATCACCGGTGCGGGGGCGTCCTTCCCGAACCCGATCTACCAGAAATGGGCTGAAGCGGTTCGCAATGCCATTGGCATTCAGTTGAATTACCAATCCGTGGGCTCGGGCGCTGGGATCAACCAGATCCGCAACCGCACCGTGGATTTCGGCGCGACCGATGCGCCGCTGAACGCCCAGCAATTGACTGAGGGTAATCTGCTGCAATTCCCGACCGTGATGGGTTCACTGGTGGCCATTGTGAACATCCCAGGCATTGAGGATAACCAGCTGCGCCTGACCGGCCCGATCCTGGCCGATATCTACCTTGGCAAGATCACGCGCTGGAATGATGCGGCGATTGTTGCGATCAACCCAGGGCTTCCGCTGCCGAATCTGGCCATTGCGCCGGCCTATCGCGCGGATGGCTCCGGCACGACCTTTGTGTGGGTGTCTTACCTGTCCGCCGTTTCGCAGGAATGGAAAGACAGGGTGGGCGTTGGCACTTCAGTGCGCTTCCCCGCTGGTACCGGCGCGCGTGGCAATGAAGGCGTGGCCGGCACGGTGCGCAATGTGCGCGGCGCGATCGGCTATGTGGAAAACGCCTATGCCACTACGAATAAGCTGGTTTCTACCCAATTGCGGAATAATGCCGGCAATTTCGTGAGGCCAGATCACAAGGCTTTCATGGCGGCCGCTTCTGCCGCCGATTGGTCTGTGCCCGGCTTTGCCGCCAATGTGATTGACCAGGCTGGCCCGGAATCCTGGCCGATTGTGGCGCCGACCTTCATCCTGCTGCCGACCAACCCGACAGACGCCGCGCGCAGCGCCACTGTGCGCCGCTTCTTCGATTGGGCCTTTGCCAATGGCAGCAAGCTGGCCGAAGACTTGGAATACATCCCGCTTCCTGAGTCCGTGCACAACGCGGTCAGGGCGTCCTGGCGGCAAAGCTTCCCTGGTTAAGTCGTTTTTCCTACACCCGCAGGCTAGGCTTGCCTGCGGGTTTTCTTTCACAGGCTAACCCGGGGGTGTTCCTTGGCGTCCGAAAGCGTAATGCCCATGAGGGCAACACGGCGTTCCAGCAGCCTGGGCGATAGGGTCTTCGCCCTGATCTGTCAGGCCGCCGGCATTTTAGTGCTGGTCCTGCTTGGCGCGCTGATCATTGAGTTGTTCATCGCTGGCCTGCCGGCCTTCCGCGCCTTTGGTATCGCTTTCGTGACATCCACGGAATGGGACCCGGTGCAGGAATTGTTCGGCGCCGGTGTTTCCATCTATGGCACCATTGTTACCGCCGTACTCGCCATTGTTCTGGCTGTACCCTTGGCCTTTGGCGTGGCCTTCTTCCTGACGGAATTGGCGCCGCCATGGATGCGGCGGCCGGTTGGCACGGCTGTAGAGCTTTTGGCCGCGGTACCATCCATCATTTACGGCATGTGGGGTTTTTTCGTCATTGCGCCGGCTTTCGCGCAGAATATTCAGCCCTGGATCATTGATAATATCGGGGAATGGCCGGTCATCGGCTTTCTGTTTCAGGGCGCGCCCTTTGGCACCGGCTTGTTCACCGCGGCCTTCATCCTGGCCATCATGGTGCTGCCTTTCATTGCCGCCACCATGCGCGATGTCTTTGAACAAGTGCCGCCCGTTTTCAAGGAAAGTGCCTATGGCCTTGGTGCCACCACCTGGGAAGTGATGAAGGGTGTCGTCATTCCCTATACGCGGGTTTCCGTGGTGGGCGGCGTCATGCTCGGCCTTGGGCGCGCTTTGGGTGAGACAATGGCGGTGACCTTCGTGATCGGCAATGCCAACCGCATTTCAACCTCGCTTTTTGGGCCAGGGAATACGATTGCATCGCTTGTAGCGCTTGAATTCGGCGAAAGTGAAATCGGTAGCCTGAAGCTGTCGTCGCTGCTGGCGCTTGGCTTCATCCTGTTCCTGCTGTCCTTCGTGGTGCTGGCAACATCGCGCTATCTGCTGCGTTCGCGGCTGAAGGCCTGAACCATGTCGCTTTCGCTTTCTTCCATGCCCCATCCCGGCCCGCGCAAGGATGCCGCTATGGCGGCACGGCTTGGTGCCTCCCGCAAGCGGGCAGATATCATCATTCGCACGCTTTGCATCGCGGCCACGGTGATTGGCCTTGTGTTGTTGGCTTCTATTCTCGTCACGCTTTTCTATCGCGGCTTTGACGCCCTGTCGCTGCGGGTCTTCACACATATCACCGCGCCCCCCGGTTCTGAGGGTGGGCTGCTGAATGCCATTGTAGGCAGCCTCATCCAATCCGTAATCGGCACCGCCATTGGCACGCCGATCGGCATGCTGGTTGGTACTTACCTGGCCGAATACGCCAAGGATTCCTGGCTCGGGAACGCGGTGCGGTTTGTCTCAGACATTCTGCTCTCCGCACCATCCATCCTGATCGGCCTTTTCGTCTATCAGATCCTGGTGCTGCCCTTCGGTGGGTTTTCCGGCTGGGCCGGTGTTGCCGCGCTTGCCATCATCGTGATCCCCATCGTGGTGCGCACCACGGAAGACATGCTGCAACTCATCCCGAATACGCTGCGTGAAGCGGTGGTGGGCCTTGGCGCGCCGAAGTGGAAAATGATCGTGCTGGTCTGTTGGCGTTCCGCCATCGCCGGCATCATGACAGGCATTCTGCTGGCCGTGGCGCGTGTGGCGGGCGAAACCGCACCGCTACTTTTCACCTCACTCGGCAATAATGCTTGGTCCACGGATCTCTCAAAGCCAATGTCGAGCCTGCCGGTGACGATCTACTCCTTCGCCGGTTCACCTTTTGAAGATTGGATCGCGCTGGCCTGGGCTGGTGCGCTATTGATCACACTTGGCGTTCTTAGCCTTAACATCCTTGCGCGCACCCTGTTGCGCAGCCGCACATGACCGGAAGGACGGAACCATGAGCCTTTCCACTGAAACGCAAAACCAGCCCACCGGATCGAAAAGCTTCGGCGGGATGCAGGCACGTTCAGAAGCCGCGCTGAATGATGCGCGTGTTGCCATTCGCAACCTGGATTTCTTCTATGGCGATAACCGCGCGCTGAAGGGCATCAATCTTGATCTGCCGGACCGCCAGGTTACCGGCATGATTGGGCCATCCGGCTGCGGCAAATCCACCTTGCTGCGCATTTTGAACCGAATGTACAGCCTTTACCCAGGTCAGCGCGCCTCCGGTGAAGTTCTTCTGGACGGACAGAACATCATCTCGGATGCGGTGGGTGTGAATGAACTCCGCGCCAAGGTTGGCATGGTCTTTCAAAAACCAACACCCTTCCCGATGACAATTTATGATAACATCGCCTTCGGGATCAAACTTCATGAAAAGCTCTCCAAATCCGAAATGGGTGAGCGGATTGAATGGGCGTTGACCCGTGCCGCGCTTTGGAATGAAGTGAAGGACCGGTTGGATAAATCTGCGCTTGGCCTTTCCGGCGGGCAGCAGCAGCGGCTTTGCATCGCGCGTACCATCGCAGTACGGCCTGAGGTAATCCTGTTTGATGAACCAACTTCAGCCCTTGACCCCATCAGCACCTTGAAGATCGAGGAACTGATTGATGAATTGAAGCGCGACTTCACCATTGCGATCGTCACGCACAACATGCAGCAGGCGGCGCGTTGTGCGGATCAGGTCGCGTTTTTCTATCTGGGTGAGCTGATTGAAGTGGCGCCAGCGGCGCAGTTGTTCACTGCGCCCAAGCACCCGAAGACGCAAGAATACATCACCGGCCGGTTTGGCTGAGCCAAGCAGGAGCATACACATGCCAACAGAACATATAGTCCGCAGCTATGATGAGGATTTGCGCAAGCTGCGTGATATGATCGCGCGCATGGGCGGGCTGGTGGAACGCCAGGTGGCCGATGCCACCCGCGCTTTGGTGCGGCGCGACAGTGGCCTGGCTGGCGAAGTGGTGCAGCGTGATGTGCAGATTGACCAGCTTGAACGCGAAGTGGAAGCCTTTTGTGTGCGCCTTCTCGCGCTGCGTCAGCCTATGGCCGCAGATTTGCGCCTCATCATCGCCTGCATGAAGGTTTCCAATGATCTGGAACGCATCGGCGACTATGCCGCCAATGCGGCCAAGCGATCCATCGTTCTTGCGTCCATACCCGCGCTTGGCAGCATGAATGGCTTTGAACGCATGGCGCATCTGGTGCAGGAAAACCTGAAGGCTGCCATGGATGCGCTGGTGCAAAACGATGCCGATGCGGCAGAACGTGTCTGGGCCGCGGATGAACCAGTGGATGAAATCTACAACGGCATTTTCCGCGAAATGCTGACGCATATGATGGAAGATCCGCGCAATATCACCGCCGCGACCCATATGCTCTTCATCGCCAAGAATCTGGAACGCATCGGCGATCACACCACGAATATCGCAGAGCGTATTCATTTCGCCGTACGCGGTGAAACTCTGCCGGAAGATCGGCCAAAGGGCGATAACTCTGCCTTCGCCGTCGTCCGCGTACCAGGCGAATAGGCATGAACATGATGGCAGACAACTACAGTAATATAGCCAAGCCCACAGTCCTGATCGTGGAGGATGAGGCGCCCCTATTGACCCTGTTGCGCTATAATCTGGAAAAGCAGGGCTTCCGCGTGGATGAAGCCGCAGATGGCCAGGAAGCGCTATTGCGCGTTGCGGAAGCGCGGCCGGATGTCATGCTGCTGGATTGGATGCTGCCATCACTTTCGGGCATCGAGGTTTGCCGTCAGCTCCGCCGCCGCGCGGAAACGCGCGATTTGCCCATCATCATGGTGACCGCCCGCACGGAAGACCAGGATGCGGTGCGCGCGCTTGATATCGGTGCGGATGATTACATCGCCAAGCCCTTCGCGATGGAGCATGTGATTGCGCGCATCCGCGCCTTGCTGCGTCGGTCTGGTCGCGTGGCTTCCAAGGGCACACTGGCTTACGCTGATGTTGCCATGGATCAGGATGCGCATCGTGTCACCCGAGACGGCCGGCCGTTGCATTTGGGCCCGACAGAATACCGGCTGCTTGAATTCTTCCTTCAGCATCCGGGCCGCGTTTTTGCGCGTGAACAATTGCTGGATGCCGTTTGGGGCCGCGATATCCATGTGGAACCGCGCACCGTGGATGTGCATATCCGCCGGCTGCGCAAGGCGATCAACCAGGATAATGAGGTTGATCTGATCCGCACCGTGCGTTCCGCCGGCTACGCGTTGGATTCGGACCCAAACCGGCTGGGTTGAAACCCGCCTTGGCGCCACGCAACGCAAGGCGTAATCACCGCTTTGCAAACTGGCGGCGGGGATTGAGATGCGCATACTGGTGGTGGGTGGCGGTGGCCGCGAACACGCGCTCTGCTGGGCCTTGGCGGCATCGCCGCTGCTGACCAAGCTATTCTGCGCACCTGGCAATGCTGGCATTGCCGAAGTGGCGGAATGTGTCGCCATTGGTGCCGAGGATATTCCCGGCCTGGTTTCCTGCGCCAAGGACAAGGCCATTGATCTGGTGGTGGTTGGGCCGGAAGCGCCACTCACGCTCGGCCTTGCGGATGCCTGCGCCGCTGCGGGCCTGAAATGCTTCGGGCCCTCCGCCGCTGCCGCGCGTCTGGAAGGCAGCAAGACCTTCACCAAGGAAGTGGCGGATGCCGCCGGTGCGCCCACCGCCGCCTGGGCGCGCTTCACCGATGCCGCCGCCGCGCGCGCCTATCTTCGCGAAAAGGGCGCGCCGATTGTGGTGAAGGCCGATGGGCTCGCCGCCGGCAAGGGTGTGGTGGTGGCGGCGACTTTCGCCGAAGCCGAAGCCGCCATTGCCGATATCATGGAAGACCGCATCCATGGCCTGGCGGGTGCTTCGGTGGTGATCGAAGAATGCCTGGTAGGTGAGGAGATAAGCTTCTTCGCGCTGTGTGATGGCATGACTGCTTTGCCGCTGGGTGCGGCGCAGGATCATAAGCGCGTGGGTGATGGCGATACTGGCCCCAATACCGGCGGCATGGGCGCTTACTCACCACCACCAATTTTCACTGAGACACTTCAGCAAGATGTCATGGCGCGCATCATCCGCCCGGTGCTGGCCGAAATGGCGCGGCGCGGTGCGCCCTTCAAAGGCGTGCTTTTCGCCGGGCTGATGATCACGGCGGCAGGCCCGAAGCTGATTGAATTCAATGTGCGCTTTGGCGACCCCGAATGTCAGGTACTGATGCTGCGCTTGAAATCCGATTTGCTGCCTGCCTTGCTCGCGGCCTGCGATGGCGAATTGGCGCGCTTTGACCTTCGCTGGGAAGCGCTGCACGCCATACTGGTGGTCATGGCCGCGCGTGGCTATCCGGGCAGCTATACCAAGGGCAGCGAAATCCGCGGTCTGGAATTGGCCGGGCAGGTGCCGGGCGTGCAGGTTTTCCATGCCGGCACGGCGCGGCGCGAAGATGGCGCCTTGATTGCCACCGGCGGCCGCGTGCTGGGTATCTCGGCCACCGGCAAGACTTTGCGCGAAGCACGCGACGCCGCCTATGCCGCCGTGGACCTGCTCGATTGGCCGGGCGGGTTTTGCCGGCGGGATATTGGTTGGCGGGCGCTCGGAGCATTTTCAAGCCAAGTAGACACACTTGGCGACTCGGAAAATGCGATCAGATAAAGCCTCAGTGCGCTGCCCGTGAACGAATATGAACGGGAAGCGCACTGAGATGGCCCCTTGCCGACTCGGGGCGCTTCCGGCCATTGAAGCCCTGTGTTGAACCTCATCAAACTCTCGGTCGGTCCCAAGGATGTCGCGGCGCTGACGGCGTTGCAGGCGCTCCGCCTGAAGGAAGACCCGCCCTTGCGCGCCTGGACGCGCATGTTCCCGAAGCGCGTGGAGGAACTCTGCGATGGCGGTTCCATCTATTGGGTGATTGGCGGCTTCATCCGCGTGCGCCAGCGCATTCTGGAAATCCGCGAAGAAGAATGGGACGACAAAACCCCCTGCGCGGCCCTGCTACTGGATCCTGAGCTGGTGCCGGTGGAAGCCCGCCAGATGAAGCCCTTCCAGGGCTGGCGCTATTTAAAGCCGGAAGAAGCGCCGGCGGATGTGAACCAGGCCCGCCCACCAACCCGTGGCCTGGAAGCCCTGCCGCCCAAGCTACGGCGCGATTTGGCCGAGCTTTGCCTGATCTGATGGCCCCTAACATTCTTGATAAAAATTAAGCTGCCGCTCACGAGGGCGAGAGGTGAGGGCTGGCATTGTGATTGCGTTGCGCGGCTCATACCCGGCATGCCGCGCCGCAACTGGTCCGTCTTCGGGCGGTACCTCTGGGCTGGCTGGTTAGATCCAGCCGGCCCTATTT
>JBILPX010000355.1:0-3208 GCA_044373565.1 Roseomonas sp. | reverse complement strand
CTGCCGCATAGGCATGTGTGCTCGTGAAATGATACAGCGTACCAGCGGTTTGGCGTTTGACCGGCAAATCACGCTGCACCGTGTAATCATCCGGCACGAAAAGATCCGTCACCTCATAAGTGTCGCTGCCGGTGCCGCGCAGGCCCATCACGCGCCAATTATCGGTGATCTTCGGCACTTCGCGCTTGAACAGCATGGTGCGGTCAATCGGGTTGCCTTCCGCATCGGCGCGCAAGGACCCATCGCGTTCCACAACCTTGCAATGGCCGCCAAGCCAGGTGCAGTGCCGGCTGCCGCTGGCGAAATGCCATTTGCCGGTCACCAGATAACCGCCATCCACGACCACGGCGCGGGATTGCGGCCCCATGCCCCAGGCGAGCACGGCGCGCGGATCAGCGCCCCAGATTTCATAGGCAATTTCTGGCTTCAGATAGGCCGCCGCCATGGAACAACCGGAAGCCTGCCCCACGCACCAGGCGGTGCTGGCATCGGCTGCGGCGATCACAATCTGCATCTGCACGAAATCATGCAGCGGCACTTCCTCACCCCGGAAGGCCTGCGGCAGCAGCGTGCGGAACAGCGCGGCGCCATGCAGCGCATCCAGCAATTCCTTGGGCAAAGCGCGGTCGCGTTCGATTTGGTTCGATGAAGCTGCGATGATGGGCGCGATGCGCTTGGCACGCTCCACCGGGGCTTCGCCGCCGAAATAGCGGGATTGGGTGATTTCCTGCGCTGCGCTCATGAGGCTTCCTCCCGCTTAAGGGGCCTTCGCCACTCATCTGAACGATGCGCGGGGCCGGCCCTTTGCAAATCAGTCGTCTGACCAAATACCGCCGGGGGTGATTTCTGTCAATTTGGGGCTTTCTTGTTGCCCTTGGCGCGAATCGGCCTAGATTAGCCACATTGGTCACCTGACCAAAGCCTGGAGACCATGACCAGCCTGCTTTCCCCTATTGACCCTTCGGCCAGTGTCCGCAACCGCATCTTGGATGTGGCGCAGATGCTGTTTGCCGATCATGGCTATACGGGCGCCTCCACCCGCGCCATTGCGCTCGCCGCCGGGGTCAATCTGGCGCAGCTCCATTATTACTTCGGGTCCAAGCGGGATTTGTTTCGCGCAGCCTATATGCGCGGGGCGGAGCAGGTCACGGCAGCGCGGCGCCGGGCTTTGGAAGGCACCAAGGCCACCTGGCCGGATGGCCGCGTGCCGCTGGATGTGCTGGTGCGCGCCTTCGTCTCGCCCTTCATGCTCAATGGCAAAACGCCCGAAGGCCGCGCCACCATGCGCATGCATGCCAGGCTAAATACGGAACCCGATGATATATCTCGGGAAGTACTGAGCACGGTCTATGACGACACTACGCTGGCTTACGTGGAAGCTTTCCGGCCCGTGCTGCCCCATTTGCCGCCGGAGGTGCTGTATTGGCGGCTCTATTTCATGATGGGGGCCTATCGCTACACCCTGCTGCGGTCTGGCCGGCTTGAAATGATGTCCGGCGGGGTATGCGATTCGGGCGATTTTGACATGGCGGTGGAACAGATTCTGCCCTTCCTCTGCGCCGGGCTTTCCGCCCCGGCACCGGCTGAACCTGCCCCACCTATTCCAGTAAAGCGCTGATTTTACTGGACGCTTATCTTCGATACCTGGATCACTTCCCGCCAGATCGGCACCTCGCGCGCGACACGGGCGCGGAGTTCCTCAGGCCCGCCCCCCACCACCGGGGCGCCGGCTTGGCGGTAGCGTTCCTGCACATCCGGGCGTTGCAGCACCTTCACCACCTCCCGCGCCAGAAATTCCACGATTGGCGCCGGAGTCGCTGCCGGGGCGAAAAGCGCCAGGAAGGTTTCGGAATTCGCATCCTTGATGCCGAGTTCTTCCTGGGTGGGCACATCGGGCAGATCGGCCGCGCGCGTCGCGCCAGTTTGCACAATGGCGCGCAATTCGCCTGAACGCAGCTGCGCCATGACCGAACCTTGCGCCGCGCTGATCACCTGGGTGGTACCGGCCAAGGCGGCTTGGGTCGCGGGGCCAGCGCCGCTGAATGGCACGTGCTGCATCTCAAACCCGGCGCGGAGCTTCAGCAATTCGCCCGCCAGATGCGGCGTGGTGCCGATCCCGGGGCTTGCATAGTTGAATTTGTCCGGGCTGGCCTTGGCCTGGTCGATCAGATCCTGAAGTGAGGCAATGCCGCGATTGGGGCGCACCGCCAGCACATTGGGGGAAGCGCCAAGCGTGCTGATGGGCGCGAAATCCCGGAAGGGATCATAGGGCGGGTTGCGGTAAAGGCTGGGGTTCACCACAAAGGCGCTGGATGTGACCAACAGCGTATAGCCATCCCCCGCCGCACGCGCGACATAGCCAATGCCGATATTGGCCCCGGCGCCGCCGCGATTCTCGATCACAACTGGCCGGCCGAGCGCCTCACTGAGCGGCGGGGCCAGGAGACGCGCCAGGATATCGGTGGCGCCACCAGGCGGGAAACTGACAGAAAGCGTGATGGCGCGTTCCGGAAAGGCGGCATGCGCGGGGCGCAGCGGCATAAGGGCGGCGGCCGCTCCGGCCAAAAGACCGGCGCGCCGGCTGAATTCGGGTGTCATGATCAAGACGTTTCCTTCTTTTTTGGGCATGGCGCCGCTTATGGGCAAACCCTGCGATTGGCGGCGAACCGCTGTCAAGCTGGGCGGGGCCGGCGGAATTTGCGCAATTCATGCGAAAGCGCGCGCAAAAATGCCGCGGGCTCGGTTGCGGTGCGGTAAACCCTATGGTAACGCCCCGTCCACGTCGGGAGACCGCCCGGCATATCGTTTTCGCGCAAGAAACAGGACCGGGAAAACCCGTGGCTGCCACAGACCAGACCATTGAAAAGGCTTCGCCATCGGCGCCCAGCGCCGTGGGTTCAGCCGGGCGTTATGCCAAGGCGCTTCTTGACCTTGCCGATGACCGGCGTGGTACCGAACCCGGTGCTGCTGACCGGATTGGCACGGAATTGGAAGCGCTTTTCGCCCTTTGCCGCGACAATGCAGACATGCAAGGCTTCATCGCTGATCCGCGCTTCAATGCAGCCATCCAACGGGACCGGATGTTCAAAATCCTGGATAGCGTCGGTATTAGTGGTGAGGTGCGCAACCTGGTGGGCGTCATGATCGCCAATCGTCGTTTGGCGGCGCTGCCTGCGGTGGCGCGTGCCTTTGGCGCGCTAATCGCAGC
>JBILPX010000354.1:0-3217 GCA_044373565.1 Roseomonas sp. | reverse complement strand
CCCAACATCTCCTTCGGGCCGGCGCTGATCAAGGCGCTCCGCCGCCACACGACCATTCCCTTCGATGTGCATTTGATGATCGCGCCGGTGGACCCTTATTTGCAGGCTTTCGTGGATGCCGGTGCGGATCTGATCTCGCTGCATCCGGAAGCGGGCGCGCATTTGCATCGTTCGCTGCAAACCATCCGCGGCTTGGGCAAAAAGGCTGGCGTGGTGCTGAACCCGGCAACGCCCATCGCTACCATCGAACATGTGCTGGATCTTTGTGATCTAATCCTGGTCATGTCGGTCAATCCCGGCTTTGGCGGGCAGAGCTTTCTGGAAAGCCAATTACCAAAAATCGAAAAGCTGCGCCGGCTGATTGAAGCCTCTGGCCGCGATATCCGCTTGCAGGTGGATGGCGGCGTCACTGCCAAAACAGCGCCGCTGTGCCTCAATGCAGGCGCGGATGTTTTGGTTGCCGGCACGGCAGTGTTTGGCGCGCCGGATTACGCTGCCGCGATCAAGGCATTGCGCGGGGGTGCGGCATGATCAATCTGCTGCGCGGTGCCCGGCAGAAACTGGCGCGGCTTCGCCCCGTGCGCGTGCCCGATGCCCCTTCCCGCCCCTTTCGTGATCTTTGGCCAGGCGATGCCGCCCGCGGCGCGCGTTTGTTGCGTGGCGAGGCTGATTTCGCCGGCACCATCCGCCCCATGCGCCTGGCTACAGAAGGCGGAGAGCCCTGGGGTGGCAAAGGCGCCTCTCCCGCTTGGCGCGCTTCTGCCCATGGCTTTGCCTGGATGCGGGATTTGCGCGCCTTGGGGACGGATGCCGCAAGGCTGCGCGCCCGTGCGCTTACAGCCGATTGGCTTCAAACCGGCTGGGAAGAAGATATTGCTGATGCGCCGGAAGTGGTCGGCGCGCGGATTTCCGCCTGGCTCGGCCATTGGGATTTCTTCGCGGCCACCGCTGAGGATGTTTTCCGCCGCCAGGTGATGCAGCGCTTGGCGCAGGATGCGCGCGATTTGGTCGGCGCACTCCCGGCCGAAGATGAGCATCGCGGCGCTTTGGTGGCGCTGAAGGGCGCGCTTGCCGCTGCTGTGGCCTTGGAAGAAGACGCCTATCTGCAACGTGCCATCCGCTTCCTGCCCGCCGAGATCGAACGCCAATTCCTGCCTGATGGTGGGCATGTGGAACGCTCCCCCGCGCAGCAATTGGCCGCCCTGCAAGACCTGATTGAAATCCGCAACCTGCTGCATGGCGTGGGCGTGGAAGCGCCGCCGCATCTGTTGGCCGCTTTGGACCGCGCTGCCCCCGCTTTGCGCCTGTTCCGCCATGGCGATGGTGGCTTGGCACTTTTCAATGGCGCGCGGGAAGAAAACTCGGCTTTGCTTGATCTGGTGCTGACGCAAGGCCAGGCGCGTGGGCGCGGCGCGCTGGAATTGCCGGAAACTGGCTTTCAGCGCCTGCAAGCCGGGCGCACCGTGATCATCATGGATGCTGGCCCGCCGCCACGCGGGCGCGGCGCCACCGGGCTTGGCGGCCTGCCGAGTGGGGCGGATCGCTTCGCCCATGCCGGCACGCTTTCCTTTGAAATGTCGATCGGGCGTGATCGGCTGATTGTGAATTGCGGCGCGGCCCCGGCGGGCGAGGAGGGCTGGCGCGATGCGCTGCGTGCCACCGCCGCGCATTCCACGCTGGTGCTTTCCGATACCAATTCCAGCGAACTCCGCCCCGAGGGCCTGGGCCGCAAGCCTGAGACGGTAGAGGTGGAACGCCAGGAAGCCACCGGCGCGCAATGGCTGGAAGTGAGCCATGATGGCTGGCGCGGCCCCTTCGGCGCGGTGCATCGGCGCCGGCTTTACTTGGCTGAATCCGGCGATGATCTGCGTGGCGAGGATGTACTGGAAATGCCGCCCGATGCGCCGGTGCCGATTTTCGTTGCGCGGTTTCATTTGCACCCCGCGGTGACGGCAAATCTGTTGCAAGATGAAAGTGCTGTGCTGCTGCGCTTGGCGTCCGGTGCGGGCTGGAAGCTTCGCGCCAAGGGTGCCCGCGTTGCCTTGGAAGACAGCATCTATCTGGGCAGTGAGGCACGGCGCAGCCTGCAAATCGTGCTCTACGCCGAAGAAAATGAGGTTTCGCTGCAATGGGCGATCACGCGCGTAAGCCTGCCCGGCGCCGTACCCATCCCAAGCACGTGAGCGCTCAACACTTTCCATGAAAATCTGCTTCATCGCGAATGTGGATTTCGCCATGCGGCATTTCATTCTGCCGCTGATGCGTGGCGCCCGGGCGCGTGGGCATGAGGTTGTTGGGCTTTGCGCTGAAGGCCCCTTGCTCGATATTCCGCGCGCCGAGGGTTTTCGCATTGAACCCATGCCCATGGCGCGCAGCATGAACCCGCTGGCGCAATGGCACGCCTACAAGGCCGTGCGCGACTTTCTGAAGCGCGAGCAATGCGATCTGGTGCATGCGCATATGCCAATCAGTGGCTTGATCGGGCGCGCTGCGGCACGTTCAGCCGGCGTGCCGCGCATTGCCTATACCTGCCATGGGTTTCTGTTCAATCAGCCCGGCCCCTGGTGGCGCCGTGCCTTGGCCTTGCAATTGGAACGCGCTGCCGGGCGCATCACGGATGTTTATCTGACCGTCAGCGCAGAAGAAGCCGCTGATGCGCGCCGGCTTGGCATTCACCGCAATGCCATCGCCGTTCTGAATGGGCGCGACCCCGCAGCTTTCCATCCCGATCCCGAAGCGCGCCGCGCTTTACGTGCGGAATTGGGCGCGGCTGACGATGATTGCGTGATCATCGCCGTATCACGCTTGGTGCGCCACAAGGGCTATCCGGAATTACTGCGCGCCATGGAAGCAACGCCTGAAAATGCGCGGCTTTGGGTGGTGGGCGAACGCCTTGCTTCTGATCATGGCGAGGATATGGAACCGCATTTCGCCCGCGCCGCCGCGGCCCTTGGGCCCAGGCTGCAACGGCTTGGCTATCGGCATGATGTGGCGCGGCTGCTGGCAGCGGCGGATGTATTCTGCCTGCCATCCCACTTCGAAGGCCTGCCCATGAGCGTGATTGAGGCCATGCTGACAGGCCTGCCTGTTGTCGCCACCGATATTCGCGGGCCCCGCGAACAGGTAGTGGCAGGGGAGACCGGGCTGCTGGTGCCGCCAGCCACCATTGCGCCCCTGGCCGAGGCGCTTTCGCGCCTTGCAGCCGATGCGCCGCTCC
>JBILPX010000352.1:0-3222 GCA_044373565.1 Roseomonas sp. | reverse complement strand
ATCCTGGCGACGCACGACCCGGACCGCGCTGCGCGCCATGGCTTCACTATTCTGCCGATCCGCACGGAAGCGGGGGATGCGGGCGCTGGTCGTTCCTGGCTAAATCGGGCTCGGGCAGCGGCATGAGCGAAAAATCTTCTCACGGCGGATTGCTTGCCGGGCTTTCGCTGCGTGATCTTTTGCATGAACGCACGCTCGCACTTTGTTCGTTGATTGGTCTGGCGGCGGTGCTGGCACCGCTGATTGTGCTGTTTGGTCTTAAACAGGGCGTGATTGATGGGCTGCGAGCGGATCTGATTGATAATCCGCGCAGCCGCATGGTGGTGAATGCCGCCAACCGCAATTTCGATACGGAATTTCTGACGCGCCTGGCCGCGCGGCCCGATATCGCCTTTGTCATTCCGCGCACGCGCAGCCTGAATACCGAAGCGCGCTTCGAAAACCCAGCGCGCCCTGGCACCGTGCTGCGCGCGGAATTGCTGGCCACCGCCGCGGGTGATCCATTGCTGCATGGCCTGCCCAGCATTGCGCCGAACCAAATCATCCCGAGCGCTTCCTTCGCCGCGCGCTTGGATTTGCAACCCGGCTTGAATGTGACGCTGCGCGCCCTTCGCGGTGATGCCAGCGCGCGAGAGGTACTGAATTTTCCCGTCTCCATCGCTGCCATCGCGCCGCCGAGTGCCTTTGGCCGCGATGGCGTTTTTGTGGACCTCAAGACTCTGCTGCTGGTGGATCGCTTCACCGATGGCGCGCTGCCCGCTTCCGCAACGCCCACCGATATCGCGGATGATGCCACACGCATCTTTGCCGGTTTTCGCGCTCATGCGCGGCGCTTGGAAGATGTGACGCGCATTGACCATGATCTGCGGCGCGATGGGGTGGAAGTGGAAACGCTTGCGGAACAGGTGGAAGGCTTGCTCAGCCTTGATCGTAGCCTCACGCTGCTTTTTGCCTTGCTCGCGGGGCTCGGTGGGGTTGGGTATCTCGTCTCGCTAGGGGTTGGGCTCTATGCCAATGTGGAACGCAAGCAGCGTGATCTATCGTTGTTGCGCCTGATCGGGCTGTCGCGGCGCGATCTGGTGGTTTTTCCGTTGATACAGGCGCTGATCATCGCGGCTACCGGTGCTGCCTTGGCAAGCTTGTTAGCATTGACGGTGGCGGGGCTGGTAAACCGCCTGCCGCTTGCGGGCGCTAATGCCGCGGGCGCGCGGGCCATTTGTGTCGTTGAAGCACAGCATCTTTTACTGGCATTTTTGGTGAGCCTTTTGGGCGCGGCATTATCCGCGGCTTTTGCCGGGTATCGCGCCGCCCGCATTGAACCTGCTGAGGGGCTTCGCGATGCGTAATCTGTTTCTTGCTGCCATGATCATGTTCGCGCCAGCGGTAAACGCGCAAGAAAGATGGCCAGCGGAATTCTGGAATCCGAAACCGATTGCAGATGATCTGATCCTACCCATGCCCTGCGGTGGCGCCATGGTGTTTCGCCCAGTGCCAACGCCCTTGGGCCAAGGGCTACTGGCTGATCGGCCCGCCATGCTCGGCCAGACGGATGCGGAAACTAATTATAGCGAATATCTGCGCCAAAGCTTCATTGCCGGACCGTTTCGAGGCGCCGATGCTGCCGCGCCGCCGCGCTACTATATCGGCAAATATGAGGTGACGCGCGATCAATACACGGCCGCGACCGCTGAGGCTTGCCCAACACCAGCCGCAGCCGGGCGCTTACCCCAAGCCGATATCGCCTGGCATGAGGCGATTGCCTTCACCATGCGCTATTCCGCCTGGCTCGCGCGCAATGCGCGTGACGCCTTGCCAATGCGTGATGATGCGCGCGCCTTTGTGCGCCTGCCGACCGAGGAGGAATGGGAATTCGCCACGCGCGGTGGTGCTGCGGTTTCGGAAGCAGATTTCGGCGCGCGTGTTTTTCCAATGTCTGAGGGCATGCAGCGTTATGTCTGGTTTCAGGGCACGCGATCCTCGGGTGGGCGCGTGCGCCCTATCGGCATGCTGGAACCCAATCCGCTTGGACTTTTCGATGTACTCGGCAATGTCGCAGAATGGGTGCTGGAACCCTATCGGCTCAATCGCGTCGGTCGGCCACATGGTCAGGCGGGCGGCCTTGTGGCGCGCGGCGGCGATTTCCTGACGCCCGAGGATCAGATCCGCTCAAGCCTGCGCGTTGAATTGCCACCGCTTGATCGCAATGGCGCAGCGCTCCAGCTACGCAGCCTTGGCTTTCGTCCGGTGCTTGCTTTGGTTGCCACCAGCAGCGACCAGCGTCCCGCCCAATTGCGCGCTGCGTTTGAAGCCGAAGCGCAGTCCCGCGGCAGCGCCAGTGAAGACCCGGCACGGCTTCTGGAAGTGCTGAAAAATGATACGCCGGACCCGACGCTGCGCCAGGGGATCGATCGCGTGGGCGCGGCGCTCCGTACCGCGCAGCGAGAGCGCAATGATCAGGAAATGCAGGCTATCCAAAGCCAAATCGCCGCCGCCGCGCAGATCGGTCGGCAAATACTGTTAGCGGAAGGGTTTGGTGAATTGCTCGGCGCCTTTGCGCGTGTGCAGGCGGAAACCGTGCAGGCGCAACGTACCTTGGCGGAAGATCAGGGCCGCATCGCTGCGGCAACGCAGGCCGAAGTGCAAGCGGCGCTCCGCCGGCAACAGGAACGCACGCAGCACATCACTACCACCATGGCGCGCATCGAAGCAGCGTTGCGCAGCCAGGCAGAAGGCCAACCCGCACGCGCCCAGGAATTGGCCGCAAGCTATCTGCGCACCGTGCTTGCGGTGGGCCGCGGCGCGGACAGGCTGCGCATAGCGGATGCGGCCAATGTGGTGCAGCAGGAATTGCAGGCGCAGAATGTGCAATATTTGCCGGAACTCGCGCGCATCGCGGCGCGGCATATGGTGGCCGTCAGCAGTGGCAATCCGCCAAGCCGGGAACAGGCGATGGCTGATCTTACGGCGGTGTTGCGACCTGCGACGCCTGCCCAGCCATCGCGGCGTTAATTTGTTAGTATCCATCAGCTTAGTCCCACATTTTTTATCTTTATGCCATTCTGCTTTCTATGTTCTGCCGCTTCTTCTAATTCCAGTGAACCGCCCCGGGTTTGCCGGAGGCTCCAACTTTCAAATAGGATGGAGCGCTTATGAGCAAGACGACGAACAAGTTTTCCCCTGAAGTCCGTGCCCGAGCGGTGCGGATGTTGCTGGATCACGAGG
>JBILPX010000353.1:0-3222 GCA_044373565.1 Roseomonas sp. | reverse complement strand
GGCGGGTGTCGCCAGCTACCTTGGCGGCCCGAAGCTTGGCGGCGGCATGTCATCTTCTTCCACCGGCGGTGCGCTTTCTATTCGGACCGTACTTGGGTCAATACCGTGCGGCTTATCCAGGAAGAAGGTAACCGTGATTGGCATGAAAATGACGATCGCCACCATGATCAGCTGTAAGCCCACCCAAGGCAGGGCGCCCCAATAAATATCCGCGCTGCTGATGGATTTCGGGATCACGCTCCGCAGATAGAACAGCGCAAAGCCGAAGGGCGGGTGCATGAAGCTGGTCTGCATATTCACGCAGAGCATGACGCCGAACCAGATCAGCGCCGCATCCGCACCCACGACTGGCTCAAGGACTTTTTGCGCAACGGGCGCCAGCATCGGGACGATAATGAAGGCGATTTCAAAGAAATCGAGGAAGAAGGCCAGGAAGAAGACCAGCAGATTAACCGCGATCAGGAATCCCCAAACGCCGCCGGGCAGGCCGGTCAGCCCATGTTCGACCCAAAGATTGCCATCCACGCCGGCAAAAACGATAGAAAAGCAGGTCGCGCCCACCACAATGAAAGCGACCATGGACGTGATGCGCATGGTGGCGCGCATGCCTTCCACAATCAAATCATGCAGTGGCTTGTCCTGCCAGGCACGCCAGCAGAGCCAAATGACCGATGCGAAGAATACGGAGAAGCTGATGCGAAACGGCACAGTCTTCATGCCGACCGTGTAGGCAGCGACCAGACAGCCGGCAACAGCGACCAACCCGGCGGCATAGGCTGTCTTATCCATCTTGGTCATTTGCGTATTGCGCAGCACGGCAAGGATGATGGCGCCAACGGTGCCCAGCGCACCGGCTTCCGTCGGTGTGGCCAAGCCAAGCATGATGGTGCCGAGCACCAGGAAGATCAGCACCGCAGCGGGGATAATGCCCCACATGCATTTGATCAGAAGCGGCCGGCCCGTGAGGGTACGCGGCACTGGTGGCAAATCCTGCGGCCGGATGATCGTCAGGAACCAGGTATAAAGCGCGAAAAGCGCGATCTGCAGCAGCGAAGGCCCCCAGGCGCCGAGGTACATATCACCCACGGACCGGCCCAACTGGTCAGCCAACACCACCAGCACCAGCGAAGGCGGCACCAACTGTGTAATGGTGCCGGATGCCGCCAGCACCCCCGTGGCATACCGGATATTGTAATTGTAGCGCATCATCACCGGCATGGTGATCAGCGCCATGGCAATCACCTGCGCGGCAACCGTGCCGGTGATGGCGCCCAGGATGAAGCCCACGATAATGACCGAATAACCAAGGCCGCCCTTCATCGGGCCGAACAACTGCCCCATGCTTTCCAGCATGTCTTCCGCCAGCCCGCATTTTTCCAATATCGCGCCCATGAGCGTGAAGAAGGGAATGGCGAGCAGCAAATCATTGGCCAGGATACTACCGAAAATACGCCCCGGTATGGCTTGCATGAAGTCTATAGTGAAAAAGCCCTGCGCCATGGAAATCATGCCAAAGAACAGACCCACAGACGCGAGCGAAAAGGCTACCGGAAAGCCAATAATCAAGAATACGACCAGCCCCGCGAACATCAGGGCCGGCATCCATTCTAAAGGTATCATTGCACTGGCCTCTCGTAATGGGCTTCAAGGTCGGGGATGTCATAGCCCCGCAACGCGGCAACGCGCTTAATGAGTTCCGAAATGCCCTGCAGCGTCAGCAGGCCAAAGCCTAAAGGGATCAGGAATTTCACCGGCCAGCGCAGCAAGCCGCCGGCATTGCTGGACCATTCATTCATATGGAAGGACTGATAGAAGAAGGGCCAGGAAAGCCAGCCAATCAGGATGCAGGCCGGCAGCAGGAAGACGATAATGCCCGCGATATCGAGCTGTATCTGCCCACGCCGCGATAGCATCATGTAAAGGATATCCACCCGCACATGTTCATTGCGCTTCAGCGTATAACTGGCGCCAAGCATGACGATGGCTGCATACATATACCATTGCAGCTCAAGCCAGGCGTTGGAGCTTATGTCGAAGCCGTAGCGCATCATGGCGTTGACGGAACTGACCAGGACGGCCAGCAGCACAAGCCAGTCGCAGACCTTGCCGATATTCTGATTGATCCAGTCGACAAAGCGACTGAACGCCAAGAGTGGCGCCATGAAGCGAGTACTCCCAATTTGAACTTTCGCCCCGCTCGGGTGGCGGGATTCTATGACGATTGGGTGAAGGCTACCGGAGGCTTCAGAAAAAGGAAACCACTTCATCGGGTTGAAAGGGCGAGATTCTCGAAAAGCCCCCTTCGCGCCCATTCCCAGTCCTGCCAGGATGAGCGCTGCCGAGGACGGGGCAGAACCCGGCCCAGCCAAATCAGGAGGAAACCATGAATCGTCGCCATATCCTGGCCGCCGGGGCAGGGCTGCTTGCCGCGCCCAGCGTCCACGCCCAAGCCTATCCGGCACGCTCCATTACCATCATTGCGGCAGGTGCTGCCGGAGGGCCGACCGACACTATCACCCGCATCGTCGCCGATAGTCTTAGCCGGCATGTTGGCCAGTCCGTGGTGGTGGAGGCAATTGGTGGTTCCGTGGTGGGCCCGCAGCGCCTGGCCCAGTCCCGCCCGGATGGCTATACGCTGATGATCAACAATATCGGCATGGCCGCGAGTGCGACCTTGTTCCGTCGCTTGCCGTATCAGGTACCGGGCAGCTTTGCCCCGCTAGGCATTGTCTCTGACGCCGCCATGACAGTGATCACCCGGCTCGATTTCCCGGCAGCCAACCTGCGCGAACTGATGGCGGAAATGAACCGCAAGGGCGATGTAATTAATTTAGCAACTGCTGGTATCGGGTCTGCGGCGAATCTGTGCGGGCTATTGGTGCAACAGGCCGCCGGCGCCAAGGCAACCACGGTGGTGTTCCGCGGCACCGCCCCCGCCATTGCCGAACTCATGGCTGGGCGCATTGATATGCTTTGCGATCAGGCAACCAACACCGTGCCCTATATCCGCGACAATCGCGTAAAGGTTTTTGCGGTAAGCAGCGCTGAGCGCTTGGCCGGCCTGCCGAGCGTCCCCACCACTACTGAGGCCGGATCGCCCAGCATCGCCATGTCCACCTGGCATGGGCTCTACGCCCCCGCCGGCACGCCGGAACCGATCCAGGAACATATCTCGGCCGCACTGCGTATGGCCTTGAAGGAAGAAAGGCTCCGTCAGCGCTT
>JBILPX010000351.1:0-3223 GCA_044373565.1 Roseomonas sp. | reverse complement strand
CATGATGGTTTCCACATCGGTAGAGGTCGTCACCAGCAGCGGCCAAAGATATTGGTTCCAGCCATAGACGAATAAAATGACGAAAAGGGCAGCGATATTGGTGGCCGATAGCGGCAGCACCACATCCTTGAAAAAGCGAATCGGGCCCGCACCATCCATCTTGGCGGCTTCCACCAATTCATCCGGGATAGTCAAAAAGAATTGCCGGAACAGCAGGGTCGCGGTGGCGGAAGCAATCAAAGGCACGATTAGCCCGGCATAGGTATTCACCAGGCCAAGATCGGATACCACCTGAAAGGTCGGGAAAATGCGCACTTCAACCGGCAGCATGAGCGTGATGAAAATTGCCCAGAAGAACAGCATGCGCCCTGGAAAGGAGAAGAAGGCAACCGCATAGGCGGAGATGATGGAAATCGCGATTTTGCCGAAGGTGATCAGCAGCGCCATGATGGCGCTATTGAACATCATGGTTGAAACCGGCACGCCGGCGCGCTGCTTGTTCCCCTGGTTCCAGACCGCGCTGTAATTCGCGGCGGCCTCTGCGCCCGGCAGCAGGGGCACATCGCCGCGGCCGATGGTGCCGGCATCATGGGTGGAGCCCATCAGCACAATCCAGATCGGCAGGGCAAATAGCAGTACCCCCAGCACCAGAATGATATGTGTCAGCATATCCGCCCGGGGATTGCTGCCGGCCATGCCCATGGGGGCGGCGATACTGTTGCGCGCTTCGGCCATCAGTAATGCACCTTGCGTTCGATAAAGCGGAATTGCACCAAGGTCAGCGCCATCACCGCAATCATCAGCACCACGGATTGCGCAGAGGATGAGCCGAGATCCAGATTGACCCGCCCATCAATATAGGCGCGGTAGATCAGGGTTTGCGTTGCATTGCCCGGCCCGCCCTTCGTCAGCGCATCAATAATGCCGAAAGTGTCGAAGAAGGCGTAGGTGATATTGATGACCAGCAGAAAAAAGGTAGTGGGCGACAGCAGCGGGAAGATTACCGTGCGGAAGCGATACGTGGCCGATGCGCCATCAATGGCGGCTGCTTCCAAAACGCTGCGCGGTATGGATTGCAGCCCGGCCAGGAAGAACAGGAAGTTGTAGGAAACCTGTTTCCAGGCTGCGGCCAGCACCACCACCAGCATCGCCTGATTGCCATTCAGCGTATAATTCCAGTCAACGCCCGCTGCCTTCAGCGCGCGGCCAATCAGCCCGATATCTGGGTGGAACAGGAAAATATAAAGAATGGCGGCAATGGCCGGCGCCACGGCATAGGGCCAGATCAGCAGCGTTCGATAGCCATCCTTGCCGCGAATATGCCGGTCGGCCAGCACCGCCAGGCCAAGCGCCAAACCCATGGCAAGCACGGTCACAGCCAATGAGAAGATTAGCGTATTGATGATGACCTGGTGATAAAGCGGGTCCGCGAAAAGATCCGTGAAATTCTCAAACCCGACGAATTGTTTGGAAATGCCAAAGGCATCCTGGCGGATGAAGGAATACCAAACGGCTTCCCCCGCCGGCCAGAAGAAAAAGACAAAGGTAATGGCAAGCTGCGGCGCCAGCAGCAGATAGGGCAGCAGTTTATTGTTGAATATCGCCTTGCGCTGCATGGAACCTCAACTGAGCATTTTCAAGCCAAGTGGGCTCACTTGGCGGCTCGGAAAATGCGATCAAACATACCGAAAAAGATGGGGCCGCCGCGAAGGCGGCCCCGATACGCGATTAGCGGCGATTCGCACGCTCAAAATTGCGCAGCACCACATCGGCGCGGCGATTGGCATTGCCGAGCAAGGTTTCGGCATTCTGCTGGCCCTGGAAGCCGCGCTCCAGTTCTTCCTGGATGATGTTGCGGATTTCCACAAAACCACCCAAGCGGAAGCCCTGGCTATTCGGCGTGGGTTCCGCACGGGAAAGCTGGATGATGGCGGCATCGGCGCCCAGGTTTTGGGTATAGAAGCCCTCAGCGCGTGAAGCCTCATAAGCGGCCAGCGTCAGCGGCACATAGCCGGTGACATGGTGCCACCACTTATCCTGCTCCACTTCCGAGATGAAGCGGTAGAATTCTGCGACCCCACGATATTCTTCCGCCGTGCGGTTGCGTGCCGTCAGGGCCCAAAGGCTGGCGCCACCGATCACGCCATTGCGCGGGGATTGCGTGACATCGCCATGATAGGGCAGCGCCACGGACGCCCAGCGGAACTTCGCTTCGCGTTGCACCTGCGCGCGACCGGCCGAGGAATTGAAGGACATGGCGGCCTTGCCAGCGGGGAAGCTTGCGAAACCATCGCCATCACGCCCGCCATACACAAAGCTTCCCTCACGCTGCATTTCAAGCAGCATATTGGTGTGCTTGGCGAAGATCGGCGCGCCCAGGTTCATCTGGGCATCCAAGCCTTCAAAGCCATTGGCCTTGGTGGCAAGGCCGACATCATGGATGGAAGACATTTGTTCAAACATCACCCAGGTCGGCCAGGCCGTGCTGATCGGGATTTCGGCGGCGTTGGTCGCCTTGATCTTTTGCGCAGCGGCGCGAATCTCGGCCCAGGTTTTCGGCAGATTCGTCGTGGAAAGCCCAGCTTTTTCGAAAGCGTCCAGATTGATCCACAGCACCGCGGAAGAAGAATTATGCGGCATGGAAACCATGCGGCCTTGCGTATCGGAATAATAGCCGCGCACACCGGCCAGATAGCGCTTCGGGTCCAGCGTAATGCCCGCTTCGCCGAGCAATTCATGGGTTGGGCGGATGGCGGGCCCGGCGGCCATCATGGTGGCGGTGCCGACTTCAAACACCTGCGCGATATGCGGCGGTGTGCCGGCGCGCCAGGCGGCGATGGCGCCGGTCATGACTTCCACATAGGAACCACGGAAATTGGCATTTACGCGAAAGCGCGATTGGCTTTCATTGAAGCGCGTGACCTGTTCGGCAACGCGCTCACCAAGCGCCCCGCCCAGCCCATACCAGAATTGGATTTCGGTGCGGCCTTGGGCGCGCACGGAAGGTGCTAGGAAGGGGGCCGCGAGCAGACCCGATGTTCCCAGCAAAATGTGACGACGTTGCATGAAAGCTCTCCTTTTTTGTTGAGGCCAATGCCCGTTACTGAGCCCTTATTACAGAAAAACGACAGTTTTGCGAAGTTTGTGTTTCGATCCTTCAGCCGCCCATGAGCCTGGCCAGCCTATCCCGTGCCTCGGCATCGAAGCGCAGCCCGAGCTTGCT
>JBILPX010000083.1:0-10514 GCA_044373565.1 Roseomonas sp. | reverse complement strand
GCTTGGCAGCGCGATCATCTGGCTCGCCTCTGGTGATACCGGCTGGCGCCCGGCGGCGCGCGCGCCGCCTTACGAACCGACAGGTCCCCCAGCCTTCTCCTGAGGCCGCCCGAATGCGGGCGGCCAAAAGCCGTCCCGTCATTCGACCTCAGGAGATTTTTCGTGTTCCACATCCATCATGCGCGGCTTTTCGCCGTGGCGGCCGCCTTGGCGGCCAGCGCCTTTACAGCACAGGCGCAAACCAGCACCCCGGCTACGCCCAGCGCCACGCTGCCGCCCACCATCGTCACCGCCGCCCCCATTGCGGGCAGCCTGACCCGGCCATCCGATGAACAAGCCGCCGAGGAAGCGCGCCGCAACCCGGGCAATGTCACCATCGTCCCGGCCAGCGAATTCCGTGATAGGGCGGGTGTGACCACCATTAAGGACATGCTGCTTTATACGCCCGGCGTGATCGCAGAACCAAAATGGGGCGAGGATACCCGTCTTTCCATTCGCGGTTCTGGCATTGCGCGTAATTTCCACCTGCGCGGCGTGCGGCTTTTCCAGGATGGGCTTTCCATCAATCAGGCTGATGGCAGCGGGGATTTCCAGGAATTGGACCCGCTGACCTTCCAACGGGTTGAGGTGTTTCGCGGCGCCAATGGCTTTGCGCTCGGCGCCAATACGCTTGGCGGGGCATTGAATTTCATCACGCCAACAGGCCGCACCGCGCCGGGTACCATCCTGCGCGGGGAAGGTGGTTCCTATGGCTTTGCGCGTAGCCAGGTGGCGCATGGCTGGGCGGAAGGCGCGCATGATGCCTGGGCCAGCTTCAACGGCATGACCCAGGAAGGCTATCGGGAACAAAGCGCCGGGCGCGCTTATCGCCTGAATGGCAATACCGGCTGGCAATGGGCTGATAATGCCGAAACGCGCATTTTCGTCGCCTATAACAATATCTGGCAGCAGATTCCGGGCGCGGTGACGCGCAGCCAAGCGCTGAATAATCCGCGCGCGGCGGCGGCGGCGAATTTGGCCGGTAATTACATGCGCAATATTGAAGCAACCCGCATCGGCACCATCACCGCCATTCGTCCCGAAGAAGGTGTTCTGGTGGAAGCGGGCGGCGGTTTCGTCAATCGTGAAGTGGATCACCCGATCTTTCAATATATTGATCAACGCACGGCGGATGTATCTGGCTTCGGCCGCGTGACGCTGGAGCGGCAAATCGCGGGCATGGAAAACCGCACCATCATGGGCGCAAGTGCGGGTTCTGGGCGCATTCGGGCGCTACGCTACCAAAATGTGGGTGGCTATCCGGGTGCGTTGACGGCGAATTCAATTGATCACGCCACCAATCTGGACGCCTATCTTGAAAACAGCCTGGAAGTCGTGCCGGGACTTGCGTTGATTGCGGGGGCTTCCGGCGGCAAGGCCATGCGTGAGAGTGAAGATAGATTCCTGACGGATGGTGACAATTCCGGCAAGGGCGACTGGTCCTGGGTCAATCCGCGCTTTGGTGTTGTTTGGCAGGCAGCGGAAGGCGCCCAGGTTTTCGGCAATCTGTCCTGGGCGACCGAACCCCCAACACTTTCGGACCTGACGCCGCTGACGACCGCTGGTGGCTTTTCGCTTCTTGATGCCCAGCGCAGTACGACACTGGAAATTGGCACCCGCGGTCGCCGCGGCGATATCACCTGGGAAGTGGCAGCGTATCATGCGTGGCTGCGCGATGAGATCCAGTTGCAGAATGTGGGCGCCAGCATGAACCAGGCGCGCAATCTGGACCGCACCATGCACCAGGGCATTGAAGCCGGGGCGGATTGGGTATTCCTGCGCGATATCGGCACGAAGGGAGATGGGCTGAGCTTCCGCCCCGCCTATACCTTCAGCGATTTCCGCTTTGTTGATGATCCCACCTTCAAGAATAACGAACTCCCCGGCGTGCCGCGGCATTTGTTCCGGGCGGAGCTGCGCTATCGCCATCCGTCTGGCGCCTGGTTCGCGCCAACCACGGATTGGGTGCCGCAAGCCTATTACGTGGACGATGCCAATACGCAGAAAACTGATAGCTACGTGCTGTTTGGGCTCCGCGCAGGTTGGGATTTCGAAAACGGGCTTTCGGCTTTTCTGGAGGCGCGCAATTTGGGCGACACACGCTACATCTCTTCGGCCTCAGTCACAGTAGTCGCGAATGCCAATTCCGCGCTTTATGAACCCGGCACTGGGCGTTCCGTCTTTGCCGGCCTGCAATATCGCTTTTGAGGAAGGATAAGCACCATGAAGAAGCTTTTTGTTCTTGCTACGCTACTTTGCGCCTCACCGGCGGTAGCGCATGTCACGATTGACCCGCCACAGGCCCAGGCCAACGGCTATATGCGTGCCGCCTTTCGTGTGCCGCATGGTTGCGGCCAGCAAGCCACCATTCGCGTCACCGTGACCCTGCCGGAAGGCATCACCACCGCGCGGCCCATGCCCAAGGCGGGCTGGCGCATTGCCATCACCCGGCAGCCATTGGCGACCCCGGTTTCCGATGGCCATGGCGGCATGATCACCCACGCCATCACACAAATTGTTTGGGAAGGCGGCCCCCTTCCCAATGAACATTATGATGAATTCATTATAGCCATGCGCACGCCGAACCGCCCGGATGAAACTATCTGGATCCCGACCGTGCAGCATTGTGATGGCGGCGGAATCGCCGCCTGGACTGAAATCCCTGAAGCCGGGCGGAGGATCACGGATTACCGCTTCCCCGCACCATCGATCCGCCTGACCCCACCCCGCACTGCCGGAGGCCACTGAGAATGCACCCCATGCTGAAAACCCTGCCGCTTGCCGCCCTGCTGCTGGCCGCGCCGCCTTTGGCGCGCGCCTGCGATATGGAAGCGATCAATGCGGAAATGACCACGATCTGCCTGGGCGCCCTGCACCCGACCCGCGCGGCAGCTGAGGCCATCATGGCGCAACTCCCCGCGCCTGAAAAAGCAGCGCTTGCGGCGGCGCTGGCCCGCGCCGGGGATGCCTGCGAAACCGGGGACCCCGCCCAGGGCACCCGCGAAGCCGCCGGCATTATGCGCCTGATCGGCCATATCGAGGCCCGTCTGGGCCTGGCGCCGCCCCCCATAACGCTGCAACGGTTGGGCGGCATTGCCCCCGCGCCGCGCGGCTGAAGCATTGATATTTAAGGAAAATCCATGTCCTCCCTGTCCCGCCGCGCCCTTGGCGCCTTGATCCTGACCCTCCCTGCCACGGCCTTCGCCCATCATGATGTCACCGTCGGTGATCTCGCCATCGGCCATCCCTGGACCCGCGCCGCCGGGGCCAATGCCAATGGCGCTGGCTTCATGACGTTGCGGAATAACGGCGCGGCGCCTGATAGATTGGTTTCCGCCACCAGCCCCGCCGCCCGTGTGGTGGAACTCCATACCCATATCCGTGAAGGCGATGTCATGCGCATGCGCCCCGTCGCGGATATCCCGATCCCGCCAGGCCAGACCGTGCATCTCCGCCCCGGCGGGCTGCATATCATGCTGATTGGCCTGACCGAGCCACTCCGCCAGGGGACCACCATGCCGCTGACACTGCGCTTTGAACGCGCCGGGGAAGTGCAGGTGACGCTTGGCGTCGAATCCGCTGGCGCCCGCAGCCACGCGCATTAAGGGGCCGGGGGCGTTTGGGCAGTCATCGCTTGCCTTACGCCCCCTTTCGGGCCAAAGAGCCCCCTTATCTTTCACTCCTGATTCTGCATGGAGGGCCTCACATGGCCTCGTCCTTCGACCGTATCGCCGATATCATTGCTGAAAACAGCGAAGTCACGCGGGATAAGATCCTGCCCGACAGCCATGTGATCAATGATCTGGGCATTGATAGCCTGGACTTCCTGGATATTGTCTTCGCCATAGACAAGGCCTTCGGTATCAAGGTGCCGGTCGAATCCTGGACGCAGGAAGTGAATGCGGGCAGCGCGCCGGCGGAGAAGTACTTTGTCATGAAGAACCTGGCCGAGCGTGTGGATGAGCTGGTTGCGGCCAAGGCCGGCTGACCGCATCACCAAGCCGCGCGCCACCGAAACCACGGACCCCTGACGCGATGCGCCTGGAATACTTCCAGATGATAGATCGGGTGGCATCGCGCGAAGGCGATTCCATCATTGTGGAAAGCCGCATCCCGGATGCCTCCCCGGTATTTGAAGGGCATTTCCCCGGCCATCCGCTGATGCCTGGCGTGCTATTGGTGGAAACCATGGCGCAGGCTTCCGGCTGGTTATTGCTTGATCTGATGGGCTTTGCGCGCATGCCCTTTCTGATGGCGGTGAAGGAAGCGAAGTTCCGCAGCTTCATCGGCCCCGGCACGGCAGTGCGCGTGCACGCCAAGCGCCTGCATGATGGATCAGGCTTCGCAGTGACCGAAACGCGGATCGAAGCCGATGGCAAGCGCATCACCGATGCGGAGCTGACCTTCCGCATCATGGATTACCCCGCGCCGGAATTGGCGGAAGCCATGCGCGGGCGGGGCCGGGAATTGGGGCTGCTATGACAAGGCGCGATGTCGTCATTACCGGGATTGGGCTGGTATCCTCGCTCGGTGAGGGGCCTGAGGCGCATTGGGCAGCGCTGAACAATGGCGCGAAGCCGGTGGTGGATTCAGCAAGCTTCGCGCCCTTTCCGGTGCATCCTTTGCCGGCACTCAGCCTTGATGCGCAAATCCCGAAAAAGGGTGACCAGCGCCAGATGGAACCCTGGCAGCGGCTTGGCACCTATGCCGCCGGGCTTGCGATTGACCATGCCGGGGCGCGCGGCCTCGTTTCCGATATGCATTTGGTGGTGGCCGCTGGCGGTGGAGAGCGTGACGTCGCGGTGGATGAGGCGGTGACGGCGGCGCTGACCAGCGCTGCGCCGGAGGCTTCTGGTGCGCTGCTGAATGAAAAGCTGGCGACTGAATTGCGGCCCACACTTTTCCTGGCGCAGCTTTCCAATCTGCTCGCCGGCAATATCTCGATCGTGCATGGCGTGACGGGGTCGTCGCGCACGCTGATGGGGGAAGAAGAAGCTGCTGCCGACGCCATCCGCATTGCTGCCGCCCGCTTGGCAGAAGGGCGGGGAGAGATTGCTTTGGTGGGCGGCGCTTTTGCGTCTCAGCGCTGGGATATGGTGCTGCTTTATGCGCCAGGTGGCGTGCTGTGGCAGGGCGATTACGCGCCGATTTCCGCGCGCGGTGCTGCGGGCGGGTTGATCCTTGGCGGCATGGCAGCGTTTCTGGTGTTGGAAACGGCAGAACATGCGCGCGCGCGCGGTGCCACGGCACTCGCGCGGATTGGCGGCATTGCAACCGATGCGGCGCATCAGCGCGACAGTGGCGGCAGTGCGGCGGCAGCCAAGGCGCTTTGGCAGGGGATGGCAGCGCCGGAAGCGGGGCTCGGTGTGATTTCCGGCATGACCGGTGTGGCGGAAGCGCGGATTGAAGAAGAAGCCTTCCTGGCCGGGCTTGGCAGCGTGCCGGTGCGGCGCAGTGCATCCCTACTTGGGCATGGGGTCGAAGCAAGCTTCCCGGCCAATGTTGCGCTGGCGGCACTCGCGCTTTCGCGCGGTGGTTTTTATCCGGCGATGGACCCCGCCGATGCCGGCGATGGCGCGGTGGAGCGCATTCTGGTGACCGGCTTCGGCCAATGGCGCGGTGAAGCGCTTGCCCTGCTGGAGAAAGCGCCATGAAGGATCATCTGGGCCGCCCCTTGGTGGCGGTGACGGGCATTGGCCTGGTGAGCCCTCTCGGCTGGGGGTTGGATAAGAATTGGGCGGCGCTGCTGGCGGGCACTTCCGGCATTACGCGCATTCGTCGTTTCGCGACCGATCATCTGAAAACCACCATGGCCGGCACGGTGGATTTGCCGGAAGAAATCGCGGGTGCCGATCCCGTGCCCGCGCCGGTGCGCGTGGAACGCATGGCCGCGGCTGCGATTGCGGAAGCGCTGGTGGCGGCGGGCATGAAGGAGGGCGCGTTTGATGGCCCCCTCATGCTCGGCATGCCGCCGGTGGAAATGGAATGGCCGCAGCGCGTGGCACTCGCCCGTCGTGCGGGTGGCAATGGCCATGCCGCGCTTTCGGTGGCAAGCATCGGTCAGCGCGATTTATATGAGACGTTTTTGTATGGCGGTGTCGGCGAAAGGCTTGCTTTGCGCTTCGGCACCAAGGGCGCGCCGATTGCGATCACCACCGCCTGCGCCACCGGCGCTTCCGCCATTCAGCTTGGTGTTGAAGCAATCCAGCGCGGTGAGGCGAAATCGGTGATTGCTCTAGGCACGGATGGTTCGGTGCAGCCGGAAGCGGTGATCCGGTTTTCGCTGCTGTCTGCGCTTTCGTCGCGCAATGAAGACCCCACCAAGGCGTCGCGGCCCTTCGAGAAATCCCGCGATGGTTTCGTGATGAGCGAAGGTGCGGCAGCGCTGATCCTGGAAGATTTGGAACATGCCCGCGCGCGCGGTGCGACCATTATTGGTCTGGTGCGTGGCTGCGGCGAAAGGGCGGATAATTTCCACCGCACGCGGTCCAACCCCGATGGGTCTTCCATCATTGGCGCCATGAAGAATGCGCTCGCCGATGCAGGCTTGCAGCCAGCCGATATTGGCTATGTGAATGCCCATGGCACCAGCACGCCGGAGAATGACAAAATGGAAGCGCTTGGCCTGCGCGCGGTTTTTGGTGAGGCGCCGCCGCCGATTTCGTCCAATAAATCCATGATCGGGCATACGCTTTCCGCGGCTGGTGCGATTGAAGCGGCCTTCAGCCTGCTCACCATCCGCGACCAAATCCTGCCACCCACCATCAATCATGTGGAACCGGACCCGACGCTTGGGTTGGATGTGGTGCCGAATGAAGCGCGGCGCGTTTCAGGCTTGCGCCATGTGCTGTCCAATTCCTTTGGCTTTGGCGGGCAGAATGTCTGCCTTGTGCTGAGTGCTGCCCCATGATGCGCGCGCTTCGCCTGCATGGGGATCGTGATCTGCGCCTGGAATCCGTGGCGCCACCTCCACCACCCGCCGCGCATGAGGTGCAGCTTCGCATCCGCGCTGTTGCGCTCAATCACATTGATGTCTGGGGCTTTCGCGGCATGGCCTTCGCCAAACGGAACCTGCCGCTGACGGTGGGTGCGGAAGCGGTCGGCGAAATCACCGCCCTTGGTTCTGCCGTGACGGGCTGGAAGATTGGCGATCATGTCGCGCCCTATGGCGCGGCGACGTGCGGCGTGTGCAAGGCGTGTAGCGAAGGGCGCGATAATCTTTGCGAGAATGTTGGTGGCGTTAAGGGCTTTCATTTGGATGGCTTCGCGCAGGAATTGATGAACCAGGATGCGCGGCTTCTGGTGCGCGTGCCTGATGCGCTTTCCTTTGAAGATGCCGCTTGCGGGCCGATTACCTTCTCGACCGTCGAACACATGCTATTCGACAATGCCAAGCTTGAAGCGGGGGAGACCATCCTGATCCATGCTGCCGGTTCCGGCATTGGCACGGTGGCTGTCAGGATCGCGAAGGATTTGGGCTGCACCGTAATCGCGACCGCGGGCGATGATGAAAAATGCGCCAAGGCCAAGGCATTGGGCGCGGATCATGTGGTGAATTACTCCACGCAGAATTTCCCAACCGTGGCGCGGCGCATCACCGGCAAGCGCGGCGTGGATGTGGTGTTTGAACATGTCGGCGCTTCGACCTGGAGTGGCAGCTTGCTCTCGCTCAAAATGGGTGGGCGCTTGGTGACTTGCGGTTCCACATCGGGGGTTTCGGCGGAAACCAATCTGATGATGGTGTTTCAGCGCCAGTTGCGCATCTTTGGGTCCTTCGGTGCTTCCATGCGCAATATCGCCGATGGCTATGCGAAAATGGCGCGTGGCATTTTGCCCGTATTGGATACGGTGGTGCCTTTGGACCGCTTTGCCGAGGGGCTGGAAAGGCTGGAAAGCCGGCGCGTCTTTGGCAAGATCGTGGTGACGCTGTAATGGGCAGCGCGGCGCGCGGCTGATGGATTGGCTTATAGGGCTTGCGCTGCGCGCGGGCTTTGGCCTGCTGCGCTTGATGGGCCCAAGCTTCGGCCCTGCCTTCGGCGCGTTTCTGGCGCGCAATCTGGGACCGATCACACCAGCACATCGCATTGCGCGGGATAATATCGCGGCAGCCTTCCCTGAAAAATCCGTGGCTGAACGTGCTGCCATTCTGACGGAGGCCTGGGACAATCTGGGCCGCACGGCCTGCGAATATGTCCATATGGACCGGATTTGGGATTTCGATCCCGAAAACCCGAAGCCAGACGGGCTCATCAGCGCCTCCGCCGAAACCGTCGCCCTCTACGAAAGGCTGCGGAATGACGGCAAGCCTGCCATTGTGTTTTCCGCGCATCTGGCGAATTGGGAATTGCCGGCGGTGGCGGCGGCGAAGCATGGCATTGAAAGTGCAGTTTTGTATCGCACGCCCAATAACGCCGCCGTGGCGCGCGAAATCCTGAGGCTGCGCAAGGATAGCATGGGGGTTTTGGTGCCGGCCGGCATGGGTGCGCCTTTGCGTTTGGCGCGCGCTTTGGAAGCGGGGCAGCATATCGGCATGCTGGTGGATCAGCGCTTCGGACGCGGGCCGCGCGTCATGTTCATGGGGCGCGAAGCAGGGGCCAATCCGCTACTCGCACAATTGGCACGGCGCTATGATTGCCCGGTGCATGGCGCGCGCGCCATTCGCCTGCCTGGCGGGCGGTTTCGTCTGGATTTGACCGAGGAAATCCCAATGCCACGCGATGCGGAGGGCTTGATTGACATCAATGCCGCCACGCAAAAAATGAACGAGGTGATTGAAAGCTGGGTGCGGGAATATCCCGGCCAATGGCTTTGGATGCATCGTCGCTGGCGGTGACGTAGCTTATGGAAAAGGCGGGTCCTCATGCTCACGATCAGGCGATCAAAGCCGCTTTCCGAACTTGATCGCGGCGAAACCTTTGAGGTGCAGGATACGCTGAGCGCCGCGCAAGTCGCGCGTTTTTCCGTAATGTTCGGCCTGGATGACAAGGTGGTGCCGGCGCGCGCTGCGGGCGCATTGCTGGCCCATGTGATCACCACGCGCTTTCCGGGGCCGGGCAGCCGGATCATTGCCGAAAACCTCCGCTATGGCGGCGGCATGGCGGAAGGCGATGTGCTGACCACGGGCGTGGTGGTGCTGGATATTGACCAGAAGGCCCGCGTGGCGCGACTTGCCTGCCGCGTGACCGGGCCTGGCGGCATGGTGCTGGTGGAAGGCGAGGTTGAGGTGCTGCCCCCCACAACCGCCGAAGAACGCGCTCTGCCGCAAATGACCGGGCTTGGTCCCCATGCCGGCAAGGTGATGGCAGACCTTTTCGCGCGCTGCCGCGCCCTGCCGCCAGTGCCGACCGCAGTTGCTCACCCTTGCGATGCGGAAAGCCTGCGCGGTGCAGTCCTGGCCGCGCAACAGGGGCTGATCACACCGATCCTGACGGGGCCTGAGGCGCGGATTCGCGCGATTGCGGCCAAGGAATCGCTCGATCTTTCGGGCATTACGCTGATTGGCACGGAACATAGCCATGCCTCGGCCGAGGCAGCGGTGGCGTTGGTGCGGGAAGGCCGGGCGGCGGCTTTGATGAAGGGCAGCCTGCATACGGATGAATTGCTGGGCGCGGCTTTGGCGAAGGAAGCGGGGCTGCGCACGGAACGGCGCGTGAGCCACGCCTTTGTGCTGGATGCGCCGCTTTACCCGCGCCCGCTGATCATCACCGATGCCGCGGTGAATATCGCGCCCGATCTGGAAGCCAAGGCGGATATCATCCGCAATGCCATCAAACTGGCGCAGGCCATGGGGATTGCGACGCCCAAGGTCGCGATCCTGGCAGCGGTTGAGACCGTGACGCCCAAGATGCAGGCCACCTTGGATGCCGCAGCGCTCTGCAAAATGGCGGAGCGCGGGCAGATCACCGGGGGCGTGCTGGATGGGCCGCTTGCCTTTGACAACGCCATCAGCCCGGCTGCGGCGGCGGCCAAGGGCATTCAATCCCAGGTTGCAGGCCGGGCGGATATCTTGCTGGTGCCGGATTTGGAGGCGGGGAATATGCTCGCCAAGCAATTGGCCTATTTGGGCGGGGCGGAGTCGGCCGGGATTGTGCTGGGGTTGCGGGTGCCCATGGCGCTAACCAGCCGGGCGGATAATGCCATGGCGCGGCTGGCCTCGGCGGCCTTGTTGCGCCTGATGGCGCCAGTTTAGCCTATTTTTCCGCTTCCCTTTTCAGCCTTGGGTGGGATGCGCTAAAGTATAAGTATGAATCCATCCCGCATCTTCGCTTTTTGGCCGCGCGCCATCCTTCTGCTGCCACTGGGGCTGGCCATCGCCGGCTGTGGCAGTGACTTGGCCTCTCAGACACGAGAGGTAGAGCGCGACGAATACAACACTAACAGCAAACGCGAAGAATTGCTGCGCGCGACATCACCGGCGGGCGCTTCGGGCGGGATCACGCTGTTTGGTGGTGGCACGGAAAAGGGCCAGGAGAGCA
>JBILPX010000350.1:0-3231 GCA_044373565.1 Roseomonas sp. | reverse complement strand
GACACAAAGAAAAGCCACACCGGAAGCCGCGATAAGAAAACAGATCACCGCCGCTTCGCGATCCTTTTCTTCCCGCACCGCGCCCATCAATGCACCCGCAAAGGACCCAAGCAGCGCCAGGCCCGCGACAGCCTCAATCAAAATCGGCGGCGCGACAGCAACAAGCCCACTCGCCATGCCGGCTGCCAAACCGCAGGCTGTGTAAACTAAGCCCGCCATGACAGCCGCGGGCCAACGGCGCGCGGGATCAGGCCCCGCGCCATCGCCGGCACACATCGCGGCGGTGATGGCGGCAAGGTTCACCGGATGGCCGCCAAAAGGCGCAGCCAGAAGGCTGAAGCAACCCGTGATGGAAAATAGCGGACCGGCATTCGGGCGATAATTATTCGCGCTCAGCACCGCAATGCCGGGAATGTTCTGCGACGCCATGGTCACGATGAACAGCGGCAGCGCGAGACCAGTGATGGCAGTGAAGGAAAATACTGGCGTCACCCATTCCGGGCTTGGCGCCCAATTGCCCTGCGGCATTGGCGCCTGAAACGCGATGATTACGCCTGCCACGATCACCGCCGCCGGTACCGCCGCCAGCTTGTGCCAGCGCGCCGCAATCGCCCAGGCTGCAATGATGGCAAGTGCCGCGATGGGCGCTTCCGCCACCGCGCGCACCGGCGCCAAACACAAGCCAAACAAAATCCCGGCCAGCATGGCATTGGCGAGTGAGGCCGGAATCGCCGCCACTGCGCGCCCGAGCGGCTTCCATAAACCCGCCAAGATCAACAGCAATGCGCAAATGATGAAGGCGCCGACTGCTTCAGCAAAACCGCCCGCCGGCATGATGGAAGCCGCCATCAGCGCCGCACCAGGCGTGGACCAGGCGCAGCTGATCGGCATGCGCTTCCAGAGTGAGAGCAAAACGCCGCAAAGCCCCATGGCGATGGAAACCGCCATCAGCCCCGATGCGGCCTGGGACGGGCTTGCACCCATCGCAACAAAACCTTGCAGCACCACGGCGAAGGAAGAAGCAAAGCCCACAACCCCCGCCAATAGCCCCGCCGATATGGCTTGCATGGGCATCAACGTCTTTCCTTCGGCACTTTATCCAAGGCAGCTTCAATAGTGGCGATAGTGTCTGGTGTCAGCCGACGAAAATCCCGTGCCAGTCGATTGGCGAGCGCTGTCGCCTCTGGCGAGAGGCCACCGGTTTCCAGCACCACGCGCGGATGGGATTGCCGCGCAAGCCGCGCCAATTCTTCCGCATCATCCCAAATCAGGCCGAAGAATTCATTGACCTGATGCACAAGCCCGGCGGATGGCTGGCCGCGCCGCCCATGTTCCAAAGCGGAAAGATAGGCCGCAGAAACTTGCAAGGCAGCGGCAAGGTCCTTCAGCGCAACGCCGCGTTCGGCACGCAAAGCGCGCAGCCTGGCACCGAAGGGAGTCATTTGCGCCGACGCAGCATCAGATGCACTGCGCCCGTATTCGCCGCGTGTGGATGCGCTGCTGCCAGCAGCATGCGCCGCATATCCGGTGCATTGAGCCAATGCGGCAATTCACGACGCAGCACACCACCTTCTGGCGATGAACCACGCCCGGTAATCACGGCAACGCAGCGCAGCCCATCGGCAAAAGCATCTACCAAAAAGCCGCGCACCGCATCATGCGCTTCCTGCGCGCGCCGCCCGTGCAGATCCAGCGTGCGTTCGGGCTTTGTCTTGCCGCGCCGCAATGCGCGCCAACGCTTATCATCCAAACCTGCGGGCGTGACATTCACCTGAATGGGTGGTGGCTGCCAAGCTTGAGGTATAGGTGACTGCACCTCAAGCGGCGCCTGCGGTGCGGGAGTGGTTGGCGGCGCTTCGGTCGGTTCAGGCGGCGGCAGCGCGCGCCCCGGCAGCGCCTCCACGTTTACCACATAGGCGTGCCACAGGGCGCGATCTGCTGCGCTCAGTGCGCGGGCACGGCGACGCGAAAGGCTCATCCCGGCAGCGCGGCGGGATCATCATCCACCAGAATCACGTGCAGCCGCCTCGGCCCATGCGCGCCGAGTTCCAAGGTTTGCTCAATATCCGCGCTGCGCGATGGGCCGGTCACCAGCATGACATTGCGCGGCATGAAGCCGCCCGAAACAGGGTCCTGCCGCTCAGCGCGCAGCATATCCCAGGCGTCTTCATAAGGCCCGGTGATGCGGGAGGCGCGGAGCACCACAATCTCGGTTTCCGCCAGCAGGTTAAGCGTGGTGGGACGCGTGGGATCAGATGGCAGCATCAGCGTGCCGGTTTCCGCAATGCCGGCATAGCCATGCTGGACGGAGACCAAATCGCTTGCCTCGGCGCGGCGTGTCTCGAATTCCAGCATCGCGCGATCAGACCAGGGCAGCGCCTGCAATTCGGGGTGCGGCGCCATGACAAAGCGCGGCGCGAGATTCTGTTGGGAGAGATATTCCGCGACCGCGCCGGGAATTTCGTTCGCGTCAGCGACGCGCGTGACGCTGCCGAATTCCTTCTCCACATTGACGATGAAAAGCTTGATCTGATCCGGCCGCGGCACGCGCGACCGCGCAGGGATCAAATGCCGCGGGCGCGCGATCAGCCGTGCTTCCAGCATGGCGCGCTGATCCGCCGGCAGCGGCCCACGCTTCAGGCCGCGACGAATGGCGTTCAGAATCGCTTCCTTGCTCATCGCTCAGCCCCCACGCTTGGTTTTTGCATAGCGATCCATGAAGGTGCCGCCTTCCGGCACCGGCAAATCGCGCCCCTGAGTCCAACCGCCAGCCAAAGGCAAAGACCGAAAAGCGCCCTTCCCCTGCGCCATCAGGCCCAATGCTCCGACCGCAAGCTTGGTCGCCATGCGATACAGCGCCGGGCGCTGCGCCACCCAGGCCCAAAGCCCAAGATTTCGCCGCATGGCAACCGGCGACAAATGCCGTTCGAATTCGCGTTCGCGCCAATGGCGCATCATCTTCGGCAGTGGAATCTTGACCGGGCAGACGGATTCGCATCGCCCACAAAAGGTCGAGGCATTGGGCAAATGCCCTGCCTTATCCACGCCAATCAGCGTTGGCGTGAGCACACTGCCCATGGGGCCAGGATAGACCCAACCATAAGCGTGCCCGCCCGTAGCGCCATAAACCGGGCAGTGATTCATGCAGGCGGCGCAGCGAATGCAGCGCAGCATTTCCTGAAATTCCGTGCCGAACATATTGGACCGGCCATTATCAATCAGCACCACATG
>JBILPX010000349.1:0-3234 GCA_044373565.1 Roseomonas sp. | reverse complement strand
AAGATCGAGTGTGATGCGCGCACCTTCCCCCGCCGCGTGGCAAGCGGCCGCGGCTTCAGCGTCATTCATCGGTGCCAGCACGGCACCTTGCGCGTTCTGGCGGATCAATTCCGCGAGCAAGCCGGTGGTATCGCCATGGCCTCCGCCGCCAGGATTATCCTGCGTATCGGCCAGCACCACCGGTCCCTTGGTGCCACGCGCACCAATGGCGCGTGCCACACCTTCAGCGGCAGTTGCGACACCCAGCGCGAATTCAGGCTCCTTGCTGGCGATGAAAGCGGCCAGCGCTTCCGCCGCTGCGCCTGCTTGTTCAAGCGTATCGGCATAAGCCGCTATCGCCATGCCGCAACCGGGGAAATCCGCATAGGGAAAGCCGAAGCAGAAACCCAATTCCCAAACGCCCGGCGCCGCACCCAGCTTTGCCCGTTCCGCCATGACATCGGCCATGGGCGCGACCATGGTGCATTGACCGGGCAAGGGCGTCCAGAAATCCAGATCGCGAAAGAGTTTTGCCGGCTTGCGATTTTCCTTGATCATGCGTAGCAATAGCCGCGTTGCCTGCGCGCCGGCCGGCTTCATATCCACATGCGGATAGGTGCGAAACGGCACCAGCACATCGGAAAGGGCGACCATCTCCGCAGTTTTGTTCGCATGCGGATCAAGGCTGACGGCGATGGGCAAATCCGGGCCCACCACGGCGCGCACGCGGCGCAGCACTTCGGCTTCGGCATCATCAAAACCCACGGCCACCATGGCGCCGTGCAGATCAAGATAAACGCCATCAATCGGGCCGGCTTCCATCGCATCAGAAAGGCTTGCGACCAATAATGCCGCGATGCGTTCGAAGGCGTCAGCCGTCACTGGTCCGGCAGGGTTGGCAAAGCACCAAACCAGGGGGGCCAATTCAACGCCCGCTTCTTCCGCCACCATGATCGCGCCGGCGATGGGCGCGCTGGTTGGGCGCATGGCCTCAATCAACCCAGCCGGGCGTTGCAGTGGCGGAAAGCCGCCGGGCTTCACAAATTCCTGCCAGCCGGTCGGCAGCGGCGCGAAGGAATGGCTTTCATGCAAAAAGCCGCCAATGGCGATGCGGGTCATCTTACTTTTCCTTTGCAATACCAGCGGTGGCCAAAACCGCATCGGCCAATACGCGCAAGCCCGCTTCGGCCCAGGCGGGCGTGATGCTTTCCGCTTCATTATGGCTGATGCCGCCATGGCAGGGGCAGAAAATCATCGCCGCCGGTACGCGCCGCGCGACATAAACCGCGTCATGCCCAATGCCGGTTGGCATATCCATATGCGGCAGGCCAAGCCGCAATGCAGCATCACGCACACGCCCGACCAACGCATCATCAAAAGGCGTCAAAGGCGATTGCCAGAAATCAGCGATGGTGATGGTCACACCCCGCGCGGCGGATAGTTCCGCAGCCTTGGCGCGAATTTCCGCCCCCATGCGTGCGAGTAATGCCGGGTCACCATGGCGCGTATCAATGCTGAACCAGATGCGCGACGGCGCGATATTGCGACTATCGGGATAGACGGTGAGGCGCCCAACCGTGGCGCGGCCTGGTTCGCCAGCGGGGCTGACGGCACGCAGCGCGATATCCTCAATCGCTGCCATCAGCGGTGCCGCGGCCATCATGGCATCGCGCCGCCCGGCCATGGGCGAACCACCATGGGATTCAGCGCCTTCAATCGTCACCTCATACCAAGCTTGCGCCAGGGCATGCGTCACCACGCCAATATCCTTGCCGGCATTCTCCAACAGCGCGCCCTGTTCGATATGCAATTCGAAATAGGCGGCAAGATCAGCCAAGCCAGCAGGATCAGAATCTCCCCGCCAGCCGATGCGCGTCAGTTCTTCGCCAAACGCCTTGCCGTCACTATCGCGCAGCGCCAGCACATCAGCCTCAGGGAAAATCCCCATCGCGCCGCCGCTGCCCATCATGGGGGGCGAAAAGCGGGCACCTTCTTCATTGGTCCAATTGATCAGCACCAAGGGCGCTTCGGTTTCGATCCCGGCCTCATGCAGCGCGCGCAGCACTTCAAGCCCGGCCAATACGCCAAGCGGGCCGTCGAACTTCCCGCCAGTTGGTTGCGTATCCAAATGGCTGCCCATCGCGACCGGCTTGCGCTTCGGGTCACGCCCTTCGCGGCGCAGCACCATATTGCCGAGGCGATCAACGGAAAGGGTACACCCAATCGCCTCCCCCCAACGGCGCAGCAAATGGCGGCCTTCGGAATCAAGATCGGTCAGAGTCTGCCGATTGCAGCCGCCCTTCGGCGTGCCGCCAATCTTGGCGAGTTCCATCAGGCTATCCCAAAGCCGGGCGCCGGAAAGGGGCAGGTTTGTTGTGCTCATAGTGCTTTCTCCACGCCGCACCATTCGGCCATGGTCAGCGCAATGGTGCGGGTAATGTCATGCATGGAATCCAGGCCGACACTTTCATCAATGCCGTGAATATCCTGCGCGTCCGGGCCAAAGCACGCGACTGGTGTGCCCTGATGCAGCACGAAATGCCGGCCATCGGTGAGCCCGGCCGAGGGGTAATCGCGGAGCGCCCCGCCAGAGACATCGGTGAAATGCCGCTTGGCCAGTTTCACAATCGGCGCCTGCATATCAAAGACGCAGGGCTCCGCCATAAAACCCTTGAATTCCAGCTTCACCTTGGCGCCGCGCAGCTTTTCATCGCCAGCCGCCTTCGCCACCAGCCGTTCAATATCGGCTTTCACTGCCGCGGCGCTATTGCCCATCATCACGCCAACCCGAAGCCCGATCCGCGCGCGTGTGGGCACAGATGAATTCCATTCACCGCCTTCAATCGTGCCGAGATTTACATTCACCGGATGATTCACGCCATGGAAGGATGCGTGGATATTCTCGGCGCGGTTCATCTGGGCTTCGTATTCCTTGAAATGCGCAGCGATGGTGCTGGCCGCTTCAATGGCATTCACCCCAGCCTGCATGTCGCGCACATGGGCGGGGCGGCCAGAAACCGTGACCCAGGCCCAGATCACGCCCACTTCCGCGCTATACATCGCGGGCAGACCAGGCCCTGGTTCGGGGATGATCACGGCATCGGTGCGCGGCAGTGCCAGCATCGCCGCCAGCGCGCCATTGCCGGTGCATTCTTCCTCAATCACGGAATGCATCTGCACTTCGGCGGCGGGTTGCAGGCCAGCGCGCTTTAAGGCGCGAAAGGCCGTGACGTAAGAAATAATCCCCGCCTTCAT
>JBILPX010000082.1:0-10605 GCA_044373565.1 Roseomonas sp. | reverse complement strand
AATCGCCTTGAGCCTATCCAGCGCAAGGCGCCGATAGCGCGGCGCTTCCACCGCCCAATCCGCCCCGCCCAAAAGATTCGGCACCGGCACCAGCATATACAAGGTGGAATGCCCCGGCGGTGCCATGGAAGGATCAGTACTGGCCGCGGCCTGTACATAAAGCGAAGGATTTTGCGGAATAATCCCCGCTTCAATCTGCGCCAAGTTATTCTCATAATCTTCCGCGAGCAGCACGGTGTGATGCGCCAGATCAAGCTGTCCTTCAATGCCCAGATAAAGCATGAAGGTGGAGCAGGAATAACGCGCCTCGGCGATTTTCTTATCGGGCCATTGCGGGCGCTGTTCTTCTTCCATCAACCCCGGAATGGCATGCGCGAAATCGGCATTCACCACCACCGCATCCACCGCATGAAGCCGCCCGCCTGCTTCAACACCAACGGCGCGCCGGCCGTCAAAGACAATGCGATCAATCTTGGCGTTCAGGCGGATATCCACGCCCACATTCTCGGCAACTCGCGCCATGGCTTCGGACACCACGCCGCACCCGCCGCGCGGATGAAAGACGCCATGTTCATATTCCAGGAAAGACAGGATGGAGAACATGCTCGGGCAGCGGAAGGGACTCATGCCCAGGTATTTGGACTGGAAGGAAAACGCCAAGCGCGTGCGCGGGTCCGAGAAGTGTCTTTGCAATTCCTGATCGAGCGAAAGCCAGGGCCGCAGATGCTTGAGCCCATTCATCACTTCCGGCGCCAGATAGGTCATCACGCCAGGAAAGGGCCGTTCCAACACGGGGCGGAAGGCTTCCAGCTTCATGCGGTTTTCCGCCATGAAGCTGCGCACGCCCGCGGCATCGGCCGGGTTGATCTTCGCTACTTCCGCTTCCATGCGCGCCAGATCGGGCGTCGCTTCAATGGAAACGGGATTGGCACCTTCAAAGATCAGCCGATATTGCGGATCAAGGCGGATCAGATCCACCTCATCCTCAAGCCGCGCACCGCAGGCTTCGAAGATTTCTGCCAGGATGCGCGGATACAGGAAGAAAGTCGGCCCAATATCAAAGCGGTAGCCGCCAGGCGCCGTTACGGTGCGGGTCCGCCCGCCCACCACGGCATCCTTTTCGAATACCGTGACGCGCACGCCTGAGGAGGCCAGCAGCATGGCCGCAGCCAAGCCTCCGGGGCCGGCGCCGATCACGGCAACATGAGGGCGGGTTTGTGAGAGGGCAGGAGGTGATGCGTTCATCCGTCAATCTGTCTTTACGGTTTATCCGTACCAAATGTCTAAAAGGAAGTAAAAGCTAGGCCAGCCAAAGGGGTTGGTCAGCCCTCAGGCTGCCATGGCCCCCTCGATTTCCGCGAAGCGCGCCCCAGCACGCGGAAGAAGCCTGCGCAGATAGAAATCCGCTACTGCCCCATAGGCTGCGCCATCCACCGCAGCCGCCCGCGCGAGAAGAGCACCACCCAGAACCCAGCCCACTGCATCCAAATAGGCAGTCGCGAGCGATTGGCTAGCCTCCGCATCGCGACCTTGTTCGGCCAGCACCGCTTCTGTGGTCCGCGCCAGGCCTTCCGCTGCGGCGCGCAGCCTGGCATCGGGTAGGGCTGCGATCTCCTGAATCAGCTTCCGCATTTCGGCCCCGCCATCGCGCGCCAGCTTGCGGGTCAGCAGGTCAATCGCCTGAATGCCGTTGGTGCCCTCATAAATCGGGGCAATGCGCGCATCGCGCAGCACCTGGGCGGCGCCGGTATCCTCGATAAAGCCCATGCCGCCATGCACCTGCACGCCGAGGGATGCGGTTTCCACCCCCCGATCCGTGGCCCAGGCCTTTAGTACCGGGATCAGCAGCGCCAACCGCGTGCTGGCCGCTTTATCGCCCAGAAGCTCGGCCCGGTCCGCAGCGACCGCGGCTTCCAGCATAATCAGCCGGGCAGCGAGGGTGGTCGCGCGCATTTCCATCAGCATGCGCGCGACATCCGGGTGTTCGGCAATGGCCCGCCCATTTTGCACGCGCTGCACGGCATAGGCTTCGGCCAGCCGCAGCGCCGCCGCGCCATGGGCCACACCCTGGGTGCCAACGCCAAGCCTGGCGTTGTTCATCATGGCGAACATGGCTTGCAGGCCGCGATGCGGTTCGCCGACCATCTCGGCTTCGGCGCCCTCATACAACATGATGCAGGTGGGGCTGCCATGGATGCCCATTTTGCGTTCAATGCCACCGCAACGGAAGGCATTGCGCGCGCCATCGGGCAGGATTTTCGGCGCGGCGAATAGCGAGATCCCGCGCGAACCCGGCGGCGCATCTGGCAGGCGCGCCAGCACCAGATGCAGGATATTGCCGGCGCAATCATGTTCGCCCCAGGTGATGAAAATCTTCTGCCCGTGCAGCGCATAGCGCCCATTGCCCAGCGGTTCAGCGCGCGTGCGCAGCATACCCAAATCACTGCCGGCTTGCGGTTCGGTCAGGCACATCGCGCCAGTCCAATCGCCCGCGATCAAGGGCGGCAGCCAGCGCGCCGCCTGATCCGGTGTAGCGTGGTGGCGCAGCAGATCAATCGCGCCGGCAGTCAGCAGCGGGCCGAGCATGAAGGACGTATCAGCCGCCATGCCCAATTCCGTCATGGCGGTCCAAAGGCTCAGCGGCAGCCCTTGCCCGCCATGCTCCGCCGGTGCGGCCAGTCCCTGCCAGCCGCCATCGCGCCATTGATCATAAAGTGCGGGGTAATGCGCCGGCGTGGTCACCGTGCCATTGGCATAACGCGCACCCTGCTTATCCGCTTCCTGCGCCTTGGGCTGCAGGGCTTCGGTGCAGAAGCGGTTTGCCTCAGTCACAATCTGCGCAATGTCATCGGCGGAAAGCGGCGCGCCGGCGGCGTTGGTCAGGCCCGGCAGGTCAACCAGGCGCGTGAGGCCAAAAATCAGATCATCAGCGGCGGTGGTGGTCATGGGGAGGACTCCAAGGCAGCGAAAAGGCCGGGTGCAGGGGCATCCCGCCCGGCGGCCCAACCCGGCAGGGCGCGGGTGAGCGCAGTATCCTCCGCCGCCGCAGCCAGGGCCAGACCCAAAAGCGGGGCAAATTTGAAGCCATGGCCGGAGAAGCCGGACATGACAAAGCAACCGGGGGCGGCGGCTTCCAGGATGAATTCCTCCCGGTCTTCCACATCGTAATAGCAGGCCTGAGCGCCGAGTACGCGATAACCAGCCGCATGGATCAGGCGCGGGCGGGCGAGGGCCAGAATTTCCTCAATTTCCGCGGGCGTTGCAGTGCGGGGATCAGCCCCGGCATCGCCCTGGCGAGAGAAGCGGTGATCCCCGATCTTGAGCGCGGTGCCGGCCACCGGCGGTACGGCGTAAAACCCGCCATCCTCGGCCAGATCAAGCAACATGGGCGCGGCTTCCCAGGCGGCGCGGAAGCCAGCTGGGGGTTCAAGCCGCACCAGGATTTGGCGGGACGGCACCACGCGGCCGGTAAGCCCCGTGCCGAGCAGCCTTGGCCCCCAGGGGCCTGCCGCCAGCACCAGCAGATCGGCGCTGCGTTCCGAGCCATTGATCAGGCGGAGCGCCGCCTTTTCCGGCAGTGCGGCAGATACCTCAGCCGTTTCAAACACCACGCCTTGTGTGGCGAGATGCGCGGCGAGCCCAGCGACGATGCGTTCCGCGAGCAGCGCGCCACCGCGCGGCAAGGTGAAGGCGGCGGCTATGCCGGTATCGGACAGCATGGGAAAGCGCGTGGTGATCTGATCCGGCGCCAAATCCGCGCAAGCATGCCCATCGGCCCGCAGCGCGGCGCGGCTTTCAGCAAGCCAGCCACCTTGGTGATTGGCCAGCGCGAGCACGCCGGTTTCCACGTAATGCCGCGCGCCAAGCGCGGCCCAGATCATGTCCCAAGCCGCATAAGCGGGGCCAACCATCCGCATATAGCCGGCCTGCGCGCCATAGGCGTGGCGGATCAGGCGGTGCTGGTCCACGGATGCGCCGCGCGGATTGGGAATGGGTGCCTGTTCAATGACGCGCACCTGCCAGCCGGCGCGCACCAGCGCCCAAGCGGTGCAAAGCCCCATGATGCCGGCGCCAAGGACAAGGGCGTTTCGTTGTGCTGCCATGGGGGAAGCCTATGCCGGTTTGGGTGGGGAATGGGAATGCTTGTTTTATCAAACCCGGAAGGGCAAACCGTCTTTGCTTAGTCGGTGCAGGGCAAGGCGCCTTCCCGCCAAAGCCAAAAGGAACCCATCCCGCCATGATCATCGCCTTCTGGACCCTGCCTTTGACGCTGATTTTCCTCTGGCTCAGCTTCCGCGTGATCCGCTATCGGCGTGCTGAGCGGATCCCACTTGGGTCGGGCGGTAATGCCGCGCTGGAACGCGCCATCAGGGCGCATGCCAATTTCGCGGAGTTTGTGCCCTTCGCGGTATTGCTGCTGATCCTGGCAGAATGGGGTGGCGCCTGGCCTTGGCTTTTGCATGCGCTTGGGGCGCTACTGGTCACCGCGCGCCTGTCCCATGGCATGGGCATAGCGAAGGACCCCGAAGATTACCGCTTTCGCGTCTTTGGCATGATGGGGACCTTTAGCGTCATGGGTATCGCGGCAGTTGCGGCGTTTCTGGGGGCTGCCCTGCGCGGCTGAGGCTTGCGGGATTCGACTGATTGCGCCCCATGATGACTCTTCATTCGGGGAGAAATGATCCATGACCTTGGCCCCCCCGACGTGTCCCGCCGACCTCGTCCCCGAGCTTTCGGTGCGCGACCTCGCGGCGAGCCTTGCCTTCTGGTGCGGGCCCTGTGGCTTCGCCGTGCTCTTCGACCGGCCGGAGCAGGGCTTCGCCTGCATCCAGCGCGGCATGGCGCGGGTGATGCTGGACCAACTCGGCACGGGCCGGGACTGGGTGACAGCGCCGCTCGAACCGCCGCTTGGGCGGGGGATCAACCTTGAGATCACGGTCGAGGATATCGCACCAATCCTGGCGGCGCTGACGGCGGCGGGCTGGCCGCTTTTCCTCGACCCCGAGGAGAAGACCTACCGCGTCGGGGAGGGCTCGGTGACGGTACGGCAATTCCTGGTGCAGGACCCGGACGGCTACCTGCTGCGCTTCTCCGAGAGGATCAGCCTTCGCGCTTGAGTGCGATCATGTGCGGCTGAACGCTTGTGCGATGACCGCGAATACGGCCTATGATGTCGCATTAACCAGGGAGAAGTGATCCATGACCTTGACCGTCCAACAAATGCTTGCCGCTGCAGAAGCCGTAGTGCCGCGCATCAGCGCCGATGAAGCGAAGGGCCTGCTTGGCCGCGCTGATGTGGTTTTCCTGGATGTGCGCGAACCGGCGGAAGTCGCGGCTTCCGGCAAGGTGCCGGGAGCGCTGACAATCCCTCGCGGCCTGGTGGAATTCCGCGCTGATCCTGCTTCCGCTTTGCATGATGCGAATTTCGATCGCGCCAAGACCATTGTAGCCTATTGCGCATCCGGCGGGCGTTCCGCGCTGGTGCTGAAGACGCTGCATGATATGGGCTACCCCAATGTCCGCAATCTGGGCGGCTTCAAGAATTGGGTAGATGGCGAGGGCGAGATCGAAAAGGTCTGACCTTCACATGGGGATCGCACCAATACGCGATCCCCGAGTTGCGTAGGTTTTTATTGCGGTTGAATACCCGCCGCGCGCGCTGCGTCGCCCCATTTCTTCATTTCTGATTCCGTCAAGGCGCGCATTTCTTCTGACGTGTTGGAGGTGATCTCAGCGCCCAGCGTCTTGTGGCGCTCCATCACGATTGGCGCTTGCAGCGCCGCACGGATATCGGCGTTCAGCTTGGCCAGAATGGGTGCGGGAATGCCGGCCGGGCCAATCACCATGCCCCAGGTTGAAGCCTCAAAACCCGGTAGGAAGGCTTCGCCAAGCGTGGGCACATCAGGCAATTGCGGGCTGCGCCGCGCGCCGGTGGTGGCAAGCGCCTTCAAGGTACCAGCCTGGATATGCGGCAGCGCTGCCGGCACTGTGTCAAACATGATATTTACCCGATTGGAGATCAGATCAGGATGCGCCTGGGTGCTGCCGCGATAGGGCACGTTTTCCAACTTGATCCCGGTGCGCTCGGCAAACAGCACAGGCGCCAACCGCACCACGCCGCCCGTGCCGGCAAAGGTCACGCCCGGGTTGCGCTTGGCGTATTCTACCAATTCAGCGGGCGTATTGGGTGCGAAGGCTTTCGGTGCACACAACACCAAAGGCGTCACGGTGGTCTGCGTGATGAAGGTAAAGTCCCGCATGGTATCGAAGGGCAGCCGATAAAACGCGGCATTGATCGGATGCGCTACCGAAACCAAGCCAAGCGTATGCCCATCCGGCGCGCTGCGCGCCACCACTTCGGTGCCGATCACGCCATCCGCCCCGGCACGGTTTTCAACCGGAACCGGCTGCCCCCAGGCGGCGGCCAGGGGTTCGGCAATCAGCCGGGCCGTGATGTCTGAAACGCCACCAGGCGTATAGGGCACAATCATGCGCACGGCGCGATTGGGAAAGCCTGCCTGCGCATTGGTGCGGGCGGCGAGCAGGATGGCAGGCGCGGCAAGTGCCACGCGACGGGTAAGCTTCACGGTGTTTCTCCCTTTGGGTATTTTGCAAAGTCTATATAAACTATAGTCTTTGCAACTGTATTTCTTGCAACGGTGTCGGCGGGGCGCTTACTCTGGCTGCGGCGTGCCTTACCCTGAACCGATCTCGATAAAGCGCCGGCGATCCGGGGAACATCCATGGCGCGGCTTTGCGGATAGGCGGTCCGCCAACACCACAATGTTAAGGCGCGCTTCGCCGGAGACCCGGCGAAGCCAAGCGCGCGCAGATGAAAAATCCAATCGTGCCTTACGGTTTAGCCGAACATCTCATCCGTGATGCTGTCATACCAACCATCGGCATAAAGCGCTTCAAGCTGGCGCTGTTCCTTCCGCCGTTCCGCCGTCAGCGCCGCATTGCGTGGGCTGACGCCGCCTGAGCCCTCAACCTCAGCAAAGCCAGTCACGCCGGGGCGGAAGACCCCGACAATGGAGATTCCATAATCAGCCCCAACATGGCTGTAGCAAGTGTTGAAGAAGGTCGCGGCCGGTGGCGCGCGGCCCGCAAGCGATGCGGCAATGCAAGCAACCGCGTGCTTGGCATGCGAGGATGCCACAAAGCCTGATTTCGGCATAGGTGCCGCGATGGTCGCATCCCCCAGCACATGAATGCCTTCCACCTGTGTGCTTTCCAGGGTGGCGGGCTTGATCGGGCACCAGCCGGATTGATTGGCAAGCCCCGCATCGCGCGCGATCTTCGCTGCCATTTGCGGGGGAATGACGTTGACGACATCGCCCTTCAGCTTTTCGCCGAATTCCGTTTCCACTTCCATGGCGGCGGCATTCACGCGCGTCACGCGGCCATCATTGGAAGCGCCACGCCATTGGATGATGCCGGGGTAGAGTTCTTCCCACGCATCCTGAAACAGCGGCTGCTTGGAAAAACCATTCTTCGCATCAAGCGCAATCAGCTTGCTGCGTGGCTTTGCGCGCTTCAGATAATCGGCAACCATGCTGATCCGCTCATAAGGGCCGGGCGGGCAGCGAAAGGGATTGTCGGGGATCACCATCACAAACCTGCCGCCATCGGGCATGGCTTCAAGCTGGCGGCGCAGCAATGAAATCGGTTGCAAGGAAGGCACCCAACCATGCGGCATGCGTTCGCTAGCCGCTTCATTATAGCCTTCAATCGCACCCCAGCGCAGATCAATGCCAGGCGACATGATCAACCGGTCATAAGGCACCTGCGCCCCATCCGCGAGCCGGACCTGCTTCGCCGCGGCATCCACCGCGACCACGCTTTGATGCACCACACGCACACCACGCGCGGCGAGCTTTTCATAGCCGAAGGTGATGCTGTTAATGTCCCGCCGCCCGGCGAGAACCAGATTTCCATAAGGGCAGGTGGTAAAAGTCCGACTGCGTTCTATCAGCGTAACGTCAAGCACGGGGAAATTGTCACGCGCGAAACGCGCGGCGGAAGCGCCACCAAAGCCGCCACCAATGATGACAACGCGCCCAGCACCCGCTTGGGCATGGGCCAGGCGAGGCGCGGCAAGGGCTGCGGGCAGTGCAGCAGCAGCGAAGAAGGCGCGGCGGGAAAGGGCCATGATCTTGTTCCTCCGGCTTATTGTGGGCGCGCGTAATGCGCGGCCAGAAGCGCGATTTGTTCCGGCGAATAGCCACGGCTGATGCGGCCCATTATCGTGGCGGGCCGTTCATTGGCGCTGAAGCTGCGCATCAGCGCGATGAATTCATCGCGGCTATGATTGGCCTTGATGGAGGGGATGCCCTGCCCGCCTTGGCCGCTGACGCCATGGCAACCCTGGCAGCCGCCGATCAATAGCGGCGTGTCTGTCGCCTGCGCAAAAACTGGCGGAGCGGACAAAACAAGAAAGCAAAGCACGATTTTGAGTTTCATGGACGTCCGTCTCCCAGCCAATTTGAAACAACGCTATTCATTGATATCTCCGTGACCCTATCCAGCAAAAATCATTGGGTCAACAACAGAATCTACGTGCAAAGCTGCGGGAATATTCCCATCCCACCAGACGAAAAAGAAGAATGAAATTCCGTTTTCCATGCGGCCGAGTGCAAGGTTTTCCCACGCCCACTGCCAGAGTACAGATCCCGAAACCCGATCGCATTGCAAATCAGATCACCACCAAAGCCATCATGGACAGCAGTACAGAAAGCCCAGCGCCCTCATCGCGTGCGGCCTGCACGCGTGCCGCGATTTTTTCTTTCTTGACGCCCAAGAACGGAAAGCCACGCTCCTTCGCAAGCGCTGTCACGAGAGCGGCGCCTGATGATGGGAAATCCGCGCCAGCGATATGCGGCGTGCCTTCAGCGTTTGCGCGCACCAAGTCTTTCGCGCACTCCCACCCAAGCCGCCAAAAACCGCGCCACCGTGTCCGCCCCAGCATTCCAAGGTAGCGAAACACGGATTGCACAGCCGGCATCCGCGCCAAACCCCATCGCCGCCAGCACATGGGATTGCCGCACCTTGCCGGATGAACAGGCCGCGCCGGCGGAAACCGCAACGCCGGCCAGATCAAGCGCAATCACCTGGGTCTCTGCCGGGGCACCTGGCAGGATCAGGCTGGTGGTATTGGGCAGGCGCGGCGCACTGCTGCCAGCGATAATCACCTCGGGCGCCAGGGCCTTCACCCCTGCCTCAATCGCATCGCGGAGCGCCGCCAGGCCTTCAGGGCGCAGGCAGGCGAGTGCCGCGGCGAAGCCGGCAATGGCGGGCAGAGCCTCGGTCCCGCCGCGCCGGCCGGATTCCTGCCCGCCGCCGGTCAAAAGCGGCGTGGGGTCTAAACCGGGCCGGAGCAATAGCGCCCCAACCCCCTTGGGACCGCCAAGCTTATGGGCAGAAAGCGCCATGGAATCGGCGGGACCCAAGGCGAAGGGCAGGCGCCCCGGCATCTGCACCGCATCCAGATGCAGCAAAGCACCATGCGCCCCGCAAAGCGCCGCAATCGCTTCAATGGGATGCAGCACGCCGGTTTCATTATTGGCCGCCATTACCGCAACCAAGGCCGGGCCAGCAGCCTTCAGCGCCGATTCCAGCGCGGCCAGGTCCAGGGTGCCATCGGAAAGCACGGGGATCACCCCCGCCGCCGGCCCCGCCGCGGCCAGCACCGCAGGGTGTTCTGTCGCGCCCACCAGCACGCGCCGCCCGGCAGCAAGGCCCCGGATGGCCAAAGCATTCGCCTCAGTCCCGCCCGAGGTGAACACAAGATCCCGCCCGCGCGCCCCGAAGTTGGCCGCAATCGCCTCCCGCGCTTCTTCCAGAATGCGCCGCGCGGCCCTGCCCTCGGCATGGACTGAGGATGGGTTGCCGGGCAGGGCCATAGCCTCAGCCATGGCGGCGATGGCTTCTGGGCGCATGGGCTCGGTCGCATTCGCGTCCAGGTATAATCGCTGCATGGCGCCTCAGCCGGGGGGCAAGGGGGCGTTGGCGCGGCCCAACACGCGCCCGGCCAGCACATCCGCCAGCGTCACGCCGTCCAGGAAAAGCCTGATCTGCCCGCCCAATTCCGCCCAAAGATCATGGGTTTCGCAACGCTGCCCCGCCAGGCACCCAGGGTTGCCTTCATCGCACCTGGTGGCCGAAATCGGTTCTTCCACCGCATCTATGATGGCGGCGATGGTGATGCGCGCCGGTGCTGACAGTAGCCGATAGCCACCCCCTGGCCCGCGGGCGGATTCCACCAGCCCCGCGCGGCGCAGCCGGCCGAAAAGCTGTTCCAGATAGGCGGCGGATAGGTGCTGCGCGGCGGCGATATCGGCGATGGAGGCGGGTTTGGCCTCCAGCGGGTCCGACTGGGCAGCCTCCCGCCGCGCCATTTCAGTAAGCGCCATGACGGCATAGCGTCCGCGGGTTGAGAGCCTCATCTGTCAACCCGCCCTGACACCCGCAATTAGGGGAAAAAAAAACGCGACTCCCAGCATGAAAACATTAGGAATTTCCAGTCGTGACCATTATATTACACATTCCTCGAAGGGATGGGAAACCCCTCTGAGGCATCGGGGTGGCGGCTTTGGCTGCGCCTCG